>JBGARB010000006.1:0-55295 GCA_044230495.1 Rhodocyclaceae bacterium | reverse complement strand
GTCGGCGGCGCCGCCGACGTCGGCCAGGCTGGGCAGCAGGATGTGGTACTTGACGTCGAGGATGCGCGCGGTGTTGTCGGCGCGCTCGAGGAAGGTGCCCACGCGCAGGAAGCGGAAGGCATCGTCGCGCAGCATGGTGCCGTAGGTGACCCCGCGCGACAGGTGCGAGCGTTCCTTCACCCAGTCGAAGAACTGCGCCGCGCCCTCGCCCTGCAGCCGGTCGATGGGCGTGTCCTTGACCTCCAGCCACGTGGCGTTGAGCGTTTCCCACATTTCGACGCTGATCGCGGCGCGCACGGCGCGTGCGTTCTCGCGGGCGCTTTGCAGGCAGGCATGGATGCTTGCCGGGTTTTCGGCATCGAGCGACATGAAGTAGATGACGTTTTCCGCCGTCAGCGCATCGAAGCGGCGGGCAAAGTCGCCATGCAGGCCGCTGATCGCCAGCACCGCGCCCCAATGCTGCGCCGGCGTCGTCTCGGCGTGCGGCAGCAGGCCGATGCGGTTGGTGACATCGAGCATGCGCGCGGCGTTTTCGGCGCGCTCCATGTTGCGCGCCAGCCAGTAGAGATGGTCCGCGGTCGAGGACAGCATGCCTAGTCTTCCAGTACCCAGGTGTCCTTGGTGCCGCCGCCCTGCGACGAATTGACCACCAGCGAACCTTCCTTGAGCGCCACGCGCGTCAGCCCGCCGGGCACCATGCGCACCGATTCGCCCGACAGCACGTAGGGCCGCAGATCGATGTGGCGCGGCGCGATGCCGGCGTCGACGAAGGTCGGGCAGGTGGACAGCGCCAGCGTCGGCTGGGCGATGTAGCGCTCGGGCGTGGCGACGATGCGCTCGCGGAACAGGCGCAGCTCCTCGCGGCTGGCGGTGGGGCCGACGAGCATGCCGTAGCCGCCCGAGCCGTGCACCTCCTTGACGACCAGCTCGGCCAGATGGTCGAGCACGTAGCGCAGGTCGTCGCTCTTGCGCAGTTCCCACGTCGGCACGTTGGCGAGGATGGGTTCCTCGCCGAGATAGAAGCGGATCATTTCCGGCACGTGGATGTACATCGCCTTGTCGTCGGCGATGCCGGTGCCGACGGCATTGGCCAGCGTCACGCCGCCGGCGCGATAGGCGCCGAACAGGCCCGGCACGCCGAGCATCGAATCCTTGCGGAAGGCCAGCGGATCGAGGAAATCGTCGTCGATGCGGCGGTAGATCACATCCACGCGCCGCGGCCCGGCGGTGGTGCGCATGAAGACCATGTCGTCGCGCACGAACAGGTCGCTGCCCTCCACCAGCTCGATGCCCATCTGCTGGGCGAGGAAGGCATGCTCGAAATAGGCGCTGTTGTACTGCCCGGGCGTGAGCACGACGACGTTCGGCGCGGTGACGCCGGGTGGCGCGACGCTGCGCAAGGTGTCGAGCAGCAGGTCGGGGTAATGCTCGACCGGCGCCACGGCGTTGCGCACGAACAGTTCGGGGCACAGCCGCATCATGACGCGGCGGTTTTCCAGCATGTAGCTCACGCCCGACGGCGTGCGCAGATTGTCCTCGAGGACGTAGTACTCGCCGGAGGCGCCGGCGTGGTCGGCACGCACGAGGTCGACGCCGGCGACATGGCAGTAGATGCCGCCGGGCACCGCGACGCCGCGCATCTCGGCGCGATACTGGCTGTTCTCGAGCACCTGCGCCGCCGGGATGCGGCCGGCGCGGATGATCTCCTGATCGTGATAGATGTCGTGCAGGAAGGCGTTGAGCGCCGTGACGCGCTGGCGCAGGCCGGCCTCGAGCCGCGCCCATTCGGCGGCCGGCACGATGCGCGGCACGAGGTCGAAGGGAATCAGCCGCTCGGCGCCGGCATCGGCGCCATACACGGCGAAGGTGATACCGACGCGGTGAAAATTGATGTCGGCCTCTTCGCGTTTGCGCCGCACGACCGCTGGCGGCGTGGCCGCCAGCCAGTCGCCGAAGCCGCGATAGTTCGTCCGCAACGCGCCGTCACGGGTGTGCATTTCGTCGAACGCCAGCATGGTCGCCCCGGATCAGGATCAGGTAACCACTTCGTGAGCATGGGCCGTGCCAGCGCCGCTGCACTGCGGCAAGGCATTGAAGAGACAGTGGTAAATCGCATCCGCGCGACGGCCGTCGCGTCGCCCGCGCGCACCGTGTCGAGGCACGCCGCACCGCGACAGTGCGCCGTGCCGCCACCACTGTGTTTTGCGCGCGGTACGCGGCGCGGCCCTCATCGGCTCATGGCCAGCATGCCGATACACTTGATCGATAGGCGATTGGCGCGAACGCGCGCATGCTGGGTTCCCGCCGCACAGGAGCGAACGGCGGTCGACACCGTGCCGGTGCGAACCACGAGGAGCAGCACAATGAACACGATCAAAGACATCAGCGACCATGGCGGACACATCTCGATCGACGACGTTGCCGATGGCGCAAGCGGCCCGGCGCACGGCGAGCCCGCACCGGAGCATCTGATGCCCTACGGCGCCGCGGCCAAGGCCATCTTCATCCGCGCCAACGGCCTGACGGCCTACAACCGGCGGTTCCGTTACGGTCGCCGGGCGATTTGACCGGCGCCGGCCGCCCGCCCGGCACCAAATTGATGGCCGCGCCGAAGGAGCGCTCATGGAACCGCACCTGCACAGCATGACCCACCTGTTCGCGCAACTCGGTCTGCCCAGCGACAACGCCGGCATCCGCCACTTCATCGCGGCCCACCGCCCGTTGCCGCCGGCCACCCGGCTGGCCGATGCCCGATTCTGGAATGCCGGCCAGGCCGATTTCCTGCGCGAGGGCCTGCTCGGCGACGCCGACTGGTCGAACGTCATCGACGCCTTCGACGGCGCATTGCGCCAGCCAGGCCGGTAGGTCCCGATCGCCTCTGGCGCGCGACCCGGTGGCTCCCTTCCCTGTGAGTGGCACGCGCATCGAAAGCGATTCATTCGGCGACATCGCCGTGCCGGCCGATTGTCTTTGGGGCGCGCAGACGCAGCGCGCGCTCGCGCACTTCGCGATCTCCATCGAACGCATGCCGGTCGAGCTGATAGCGGCACTGGCCGAGACCAAGCGCGCCGCGGCGCGCGTCAATCGCGATCTGGGCCTGCTCGCGGCGGACAAGGCCGACGCCATCGCCGCCGCGGCCGACGAAGTGATCGCCGGCCGCCATGCCGAGGCGTTCCCGCTGTCCGTGTGGCAAACCGGCTCGGGCACGCAAACCCACATGAACATGAACGAGGTGCTGGCCAATCGCGCCTCGCAGCTGCTCGGCGGCGACGCAGGCCGCGACCGCAAGGTGCACCCCAATGACGACGTCAATCTGGGCCAGTCGTCGAACGACATGGTGCCGACCGCCATGCATCTGGCCGGCGCCACCGCGATGGCGCGCGCGCTGCTGCCGGCGCTCGACGCCTTGCGTGCGTCGCTGCATGCCAAGGCCGAGGCTTATGCCGACATCCTCAAGATCGGCCGCACCCACCTGCAGGACGCCGTGCCGATGACGCTGGGGCAGGAATTCTCAGGCTATGTGGCGCAGCTCGATCACGCCCGCGCGGTGATTGAATCGACCCGCACGTCCTTGCACGCGCTGGCGGTCGGCGGCACCGCGGTGGGCACCGGGCTGAATACCGACCGGCGCTTCGGCGCGGCCGTCGCCGCGCGCCTGGCACGGCGATCCGGCCTGCCGCTGGAGAGCGCGCCGAACAAGTTTGCTGCCCTGGCCTGCCACGACGGCATGGTGGCGGCGCATGGCGGCATGCGGGTGCTTGCCGTGGCGCTGATGAAGATCGCCAACGACATCCGCTGGCTGGCTTCCGGTCCGCGTTCTGGGCTGGGCGAACTTGTCCTGCCGGACAACGAGCCGGGCAGCTCGATCATGCCGGGCAAGGTCAACCCCACCCAGTGCGAAGCGTTGACGATGGTCTGCTGCCAGGTCATGGGCAATGACGTCGCCATCGGCATCGGCGGCGCATCGGGCGCCTTCGAGCTGAACGTGTACAAGCCGCTGATCGCCCACGCCTTCCTGCAAAGCACGCGGCTGCTGGCCGACGCCATGCTGTCCTTCGACGCGCATTGCGTGCGCGGCATCGAGCCGCAGCGGCAGCGGCTCGCCGAATTGATGGGGCGTTCGCTGATGCTGGTGACCGCACTGGTGCCGCATATCGGCTAGCCGCGTCGTCAAACGACAGTCGTGGTGACACGGCGGCAGGCGGCATCGCCCGCCGCCGTGAGCCGCCGCAGCTCGGGCAGGCATGAGCCGCATTCGGTGCCGCATTTGAGTTGCGCCTGGACGCCGGCGAGGTCGGCGCCGCCCGCCACCAGTGCGGTGATCTGACGGTCGGTAACGCCGAGGCAGTTGCACACCGTGCGCCCCGCCGGCGCGCGGGCCAGCGGCGGTTGCGCGAGCGGCGCGAAGAGCCATTTGCGCGCGTCGCCCAGCGGCTCGCCGCTCACCATGAGGTCCTGCAGCCATTCGGCGGCGGCGGTTTCGCCGGCGAGCAGCAGGCCGCCGAGCGTGCCGTCGGCTTCCAGCCGCGCGCGCTTGACGATGCCGCGCGCAGCGTCGTCGTAGGCCAGCGCGGCACCGAAGCCGGCATCGTCCAGCCATGCCGCGAGCATCTGCGCGGGCAGCGGCGCGGGCGCGGCGACATCGAACACCACCACCGCGCGGGTGCGGCCGGCCAGCGTCAGCGCCGCCCACGGCAGTGCGGGCAGATGCCGGGCGAGCCGCGCGCGCCAGGCCAGCGCGGCCTCGTGCGCCTCGGCGCCTTCGCCGGGCGCGGCGCGCAGCAGGCGGGCGCGCCAGGGCAGCGTGGCGGCGTCGATGTGCACGGCGGCGTGCTTGAGTTCGGGCTGCTTCGAGCGCGCATCGATGGCGCGCGGCATCAGCACATTGACACCGGCATGCGACAGCGCCTGCGCGCCCCAATGCATGGCAACGAACCCATCGCCCGGCCGCAGCTCGCGGCTGGCGGCCAGCGGCAGCACGATCTCGCCGCGCCGGCTGGCGATGCGCACCAGTTCGCCTTCGCGCAACTGGCGGCGGGCGATGTCGGCCGGATGCAGCAGCACGCGCGGCGCCGGCTCGTGGGCGAAGAGGCGCGCGGCGCGGCCGCTGCGGCTCATGCCGTGCCAGTGGTCGCGCAGGCGGCCGCTGGTCAGGTGCAGCGGATGCCGGGCGTCGGTGGCATCGAAGGTGCGCGACAGCTCGAGCGGCACGAAGCGCGCGCGGCCGTCGGCGTGGGCGAAGCGGTGGTCGGCAAACAGCCGCGCGGTGCCGCCCTCGCTGCCCGCCGGACAGGGCCATTGCCGCGGGCCGGCGTCGAGCGCGGCATGCGAGAGGCCGCCGATGTCGATGTCGGTGCCGACGGTGGTGGCGACGTGTTCGTCATACACGGCGGCGACATCGGCGAAGTCGAACTGCGCCGTGCCGCCACCACTGTGTTTTGCGGCCAGCCGCCGCGCGAAGTCGGCGGCGATGACCCAGTCGGCGCGCGCCTGCCCGGGCGGTGGCACGGCGGCGCGCACGCGCGTGATGCGCCGCTCGGAGTTGGTCACCGTGCCATCCTTCTCGCCCCAGCTCGCGGCCGGCAACAGCAGGTCGGCGAAGGCGGCGGTCTCGGTGTCGGCGAAGGCTTCCTGGACGACGACGAACTCGGCCTGCCCGAGCGCTGCGCGCACGCGCGCCTGATCGGGCAGCGAATGCGCGGGGTTGGTGCAGGCGATCCAGACGGCCTTGATCTCGCCGGCGGCGATGGCGTCGAACATCTCGACCGCCGACTTGCCGGCGCCGGGGATGCGCGGCACGCCCCACAGCGCGGCCACCGCCGCGCGCTGCGCGGGGTCGTCGATGTCGCGGTGACCGGGCAGCAGGTTGGCCATGGCGCCGACTTCGCGCCCGCCCATGGCATTGGGCTGGCCGGTAAGCGAGAAAGGCCCCATGCCGGGCTTGCCGATGGTGCCGGTGGCCAGATGCAGATGGATCAGCGCGGCATTGTTGGATGTGCCGTGGCTCGATTGGTTGAGCCCCTGGCACCAAAGCGACAGCGGTGCGCGCGCGGCGCCGAACCAGCGCGCCGCCTGCACGATCTGCTCGGCGTCGATGCCGCAGGCGGCGGCCACGGCGCCCGGCGTCAGCTCGGCGACCTGCGCGCGCAGCGCATCGAAGCCGCCGGTATGCGCGGCGATGAAGGCGGCGTCGATGCGCTGTTCCCACAGCAGCACATGCAGCATCGCCGAATACAGCAGCACGTCGCTGCCCGGCGCGATGGCCAGGTGCAGGTCGGCCATCGCGGCGGTATCGGTGCGCCGCGGGTCGACGACGATCAGCCTGGCGTCGGGGCGTTGGGCGCGCGCTTCCTCGAGGCGGCGAAAGAGCACCGGGTGCGCCCACGCCATGTTGCTGCCGGCGACCAGAAACAGGTCGGCGAGCGCGATGTCGTCGTAGCAGCAGGGCACCGCGTCGGCGCCGAGCGTGGCCTTGTAGCCGGCCACCGCGGAGCTCATGCACAGGCGCGAATTCGAATCGATGTGTGGCGTGCCGACCAGCGCGCGGGCGAGCTTGTTGAAGACGTAGTAGTCCTCGGTGAGCAATTGTCCGGAGACGTAGAACGCCACCGCCTGCGGGCCGTGGCGCTCGATGACATCGGCAAAACGCGCGGCGGCGTGGTCGAGTGCGGTGTCCCACGACACGGCGCGGCGCGGCAGGTCGCGCGCGGCGCGCAACCCGGGCTCGAGCGCGCGGCCGGTGAGCCGCATCGTCTCGTGCAGCGTCGCGCCCTTGGTGCACAGGCGGCCGAAATTCGCCGGGTGGTCCGGGTCGCCGCGCACACCGCTGATGCGCGCACCGTCATGTTCGATGATCACGCCGCAGCCGGTGCCGCAATAGGGGCAGGCGGAGCGCGTTTCCATTGCGGCTTTCAAACTACAGTGGTGGTGGCACGGCGCATCTCAATCGACGGCGACGAAGACGCGGCCGTTCTCGAGCTTCACCGGGTAACGGCGCGCGCAGCCCTTGTCCGGCGCCACGGCCTCGCCGCTGTCCAGCCGCAGCTTCCAGCCGTGCAGCGGACAGGTCACCGTTTCGCCATGCAGCATGCCTTGCGACAGCGGGCCGCCCTTGTGCGGGCAGCGGTCGCGCAGCGCGAACACGTCGTCGTTCGCCGTGCGGAAGATCGCGATGTCGCCCTGCGGGCCGCTGGCGATGCGCGCACCGCGCAGCGGGATCTCGGCGAGCGCGCAGACTTCGCGCCAGAGCGTGTCGGTGGCGTTCATGCCGTCACCTCGACGAGCGGGATGGTGCGGTATTCGCTGACCGGCGCCGGGTCGGCGGCAGCCTGCGCCCAGGGGTCTTCGTAGCCTTGCAGCGCGTAGAGCAGGCGCTCATGCAGCTCGCGTCGCCGCGCCGGGTTGTCCACCACCGCGGCCTTGACGTGGTCGAGGCCGACGCGGGCGACGTAATGACAGGTGCGTTCGAGGTACCAGCCCTCCTCGCGATACAGCTGCAGGAAGGCCGCAGAGGTTTCCATGACCTCCGCGTCGCTCTTCACCTTGCACAGGAACTGCGCCACCTCGG
Source organism: Rhodocyclaceae bacterium (assembly GCA_044230495.1). GTDB lineage: Bacteria > Pseudomonadota > Gammaproteobacteria > Burkholderiales > Rhodocyclaceae > JADJEF01. The sequence goes on along the minus strand of JBGARB010000006.1, from coordinate 47,728 downwards.
TCTTGATGCCGCCGTTGCCGGCGACGTACAGCTCGTAGCCCGAATCCACGCCGATGACGCCGACATCCTTGATGCCGGCCTCGGCGCAGTTGCGCGGGCAGCCGGAGACGGCGAGCTTGACCTTGTGCGGACTCCACATGCCGAAGAGCATCTTCTCCAGCGCGACGCCCATCGCCATCGAACGCTGCGTGCCGAAGCGGCAATGCTCGGCGCCGACGCAGGTCTTGACGGTGCGGATGCTCTTGCCGTAGGCGTGGCCCGAGACCATGCCGGCGCGGCCCAGCGCGCGCCACATCGCCGGCAGGTCGACCTTGCGCACGCCGAGCAGGTCGATGCGCGCGCCGCCCGTCATCTTGACGGTGGGCACGGCGAACCGCTCGGCGACATCGGCGATGGCGCGCAGCTCGGCCGGCGTGGTGAGGCCGCCCCACATCCGCGGCACCACGGAAAAGGTGCCGTCCTTCTGGATGTTGGCGTGGGCGCGCTCGTTGATGAAGCGGCTTTGCGGATCGTCCTGCGCCTCGTGCGGCCACGTCGAGATCAGGTAGTAGTTGAGCGCCGGCCGGCAGGTGGCGCAGCCGTCGGGCGTGCGCCAGCCCAGCGCGCGCATCGTCTCGGCGATCGACAGCAGCTTGCGTTCGCGGATCGCCGCGCGCACGGCGCCGTGATCCAGCGACGTGCACGCGCACACCGGCTTGTCGTGCGTCTCGGCCGGCACGTAGGCGCCGCCGACCGTCGAGGCGAGGATCTGCTCGACCAGGCCCGTGCAGGAGCCGCAGGAGCTGGAGGCCTTGGTGTGCTTCTTGACGTCGTCGAGCGTGAACAAGCCGTGCGACTTGATCGCCTTGACGATGTCGCCCTTGCACACGCCGTTGCAACCGCACACCTCGGCGTCGTCGGGCATGCTCGCCGCGCGCGTGGCGCCGGCATGGCCGACGTCACCCACCTGGCCCTGGCCGAACATCAGATGGTCGCGGATCTCGCGCACGTTCTGCGCATCCTTGATGAGCTTGAAGTACCACGCGCCGTCCTCGGTGTCGCCGTAGAGCACGGCGCCGACGAGCAGATCGTTCTTCACCACCAGCTTCTTGTACACGCCGCCAGCCGGGTCGTGCAGCACGATCTCGTCGGTACCCTCGCCGCCCATGAACTGACCGGCCGAGAAGAGGTCGATGCCGGTGACCTTGAGCTTGGTGGACAGCACCGTGCCGGTGTAGCGGCCGATGCCGAAATTCGCCAGGTGATTGGCGCACACCTTGGCCTGCTCGAACAGCGGCGCGACCAGCCCGTAGGCGATGCCGCGATGGGCGACGCATTCGCCGACGGCATAGATGCGCGGATCGAAGGTCTGCATCGTGTCGTTGACGACGATGCCGCGATTGCAGTGAAGCCGCGCCGATTCGGCCAGCGCCGTGTTCGGGCGGATGCCGGCGGCCACCACCACGAGGTCGGCGGGAATCTCCAGGCCGTCCTTGCAGCGCACGGCGGTGACGCGCCCCTGCGGGTTGTTGTCGCCACCGCGGATGAAGGCCTCGGTCTGCTTCTCGAGCAGGAAGGCGAGGCCGCGCGCCTCGAGAGACGCTTGCAGCAGGCCGGCGGCGGTGCGGTCGAGCTGGCGCTCCATCAGCCACGGCATCAGGTGGATGACGGTGACGTCCATGCCGCGCTGCTTGAGGCCGTTGGCGGCTTCCAGCCCGAGCAGGCCGCCGCCGATGACCACGGCATGGCGATGGCTGGCCGCCGCGGCGATCATCGCGTCGGTGTCGGCGAGGTCGCGGTAGCCGACGACGCCGGGCAGGTCGGCGCCGGGGATCGGTGGCATGAAGGGCGTCGATCCGGTGGCCAGCAGCAGGCGGTCGTATGCCGCTTCGGTGCCGTCGTCCGCCACCACCTTGCGCGCCGTGCGGTCGATCTTCACCACCTTGCGGCCGGTGTGCAGCGTGATGTCGTTGTCGGCGTACCACGACAGCGGATTGAGGATGATCTCGTCCACCGTCATCTCGCCGGCCAGCACGGGCGAGAGCAGGATGCGGTTGTAGTTCGGGTGCGGCTCGGCGCCGAACACCGTGATGTCGTAGAGGTCCGGCGCGAGCTTCTTCAGCTCCTCCACCGTGCGCATGCCGGCCATGCCGTTGCCGACCACCACCAGTCGTTGCTTTTTCAATTGGGAACTCCTTGTTGGCCACAGAGGGCACGGAGGACACGGGGGGAAACCCGCCGCTGCGGATCCCTGTGCGCTCTTTGTGCTGTGTGGCGCATGTTCAGGCCGCCTCTTTGAGCTGCTTGCGATAGAGGAAGTCGAACACCGCCGCGCGGTAGGCGGCGAAGCGCGGGTCCTCGGCCAGCGCGAGGCGATCGCGCGGGCGCTCGAGCGCCACCTCGACGATGTCGCCGACGGTCGCCGCCGGGCCGTTGGTCATCATCACGATGCGATCCGACAGCAGCACCGCCTCGTCGACGTCGTGGGTGACCATCACCACCGTGGCGCCGGTCTTGGCGAGCACGCCGTTGAGCTCGTCCTGCAATCGCGCGCGGGTCAGCGCGTCGAGCGCGCCGAAGGGCTCGTCCATCAGCAGCAGCTTGGGCTCCATCGCGAAGGCGCGGGCGATGCCGACGCGCTGCTTCATGCCGCCGGAAATCTCGTTCGGATACTTGGCCAGCGCATGCTCCATGTGCACCATCGCCAGCGCGGCCTCGCTGCGCGCGCGCAGCTTGGCGCGGCCCTCCTTGCGCCCGAAGACCTGCTCGACGGCGAGCAGCACGTTCTCGAAGCAGGTCAGCCACGGCAGCAGGCTGTGGTTCTGGAACACCATGGCGCGATCCGGCCCCGGCCCGGCGATTTCACGGTCGTTGCAGATGAGCACGCCGTCGCTGGGCAGCGTCAGACCGGCAATGAGGTTGAGCAGCGTGGACTTGCCGCAGCCCGAGTGGCCGATCAGCGACACGACCTCGCCTTCGCGGACATCGAGGTCGATGTCGCGCAGCGCGACGAATGAACCGCGCGTCGTGTCGAAGGTCTGGCCGACGCGCTCGATCTTGAGGATGGGTTTGTGCATGGCGGTCACTCGTGGCTGAGGCGGCGCGCCAGCAGCAGCAGCGCCTGTTCGAGCAGCAGGCCGACGATGCCGATGACGAAGATGGCGACGACGATGTGCTCGACCTTGAGGTTGTTCCACTCGTCCCACACCCAGAAGCCGATGCCGACCCCGCCGGTGAGCATTTCGGCGGCGACGATGACCAGCCACGCGGTGCCGATGGACAGGCGGATGCCGGTGAGGATGTAGGGCAGCGCGGCGGGGAAAAGGATCTTCGTGATGACCCTGCTTTCCGGCAGGCCGAGCACGCGCGCAACGTTGAGGTAATCCTGCGGCACGCGCTGCACGCCCTGCGCGGTGTTGAGGATCATCGGCCAGATCGAGCAGATGAAGATCGTCCAGGTGGCCGCCGGATCGGCGCGCTGGAAGACCAGCAGGCCGATCGGCAGCCAGGCCAGCGGCGACACCGGGCGCAATAGGCTGATCACCGGCTCGGCCATGCGGCTGATGAAGCGGAAGCGGCCGATGACGAAGCCCAGCGGAATGCCCACCGCGGCGGCGATGCCGAAGCCGATGCCCACTCGTTGCAGCGACGAGAGCACGTTCCAGCCGATGCCCTGGTCGTTCGGCCCGTTGCGGTAGAACGGGTCGGCGAACAGCTTCGCGGCGGCATCCCACGTCTTCAGCGGCCCCGGAATGCTGCTCACATGCTGGGCGACGATCGACCACAGCACCACCAGCAGCGCGACGCCGAGCGTCTGCGCGATCAGGCCGACGAGCCAGTCGGGCGCGCGCTGGCGCCGCCGCGGCGGCTCGGGCGGGCGCCTGGCGGCCGGGCGCGCAGGCGCGGCCGGCGCTGCATCGGCCTCGTTCGTCGTGGCGGGGGCATCGGCCACGGCATCGACCGGCGGCGCGACGATGCGCAACGGGATGGCGGCGCCCATGGCCGGCGCCGCCCGGCCGCCCGCAGGCGCCGAGCCGCCCCCTTGGGGGGCAGCGAGCATCGTTCGCGTGGGGGCTGTCATGTCAGGCTCGCACCTTGAACGACGCGGCGTACTTCTTCGGGTCCTTGCCATCCCAGACCACGCCGTCGATCAGCTTGTGGCTGCGCATGTCGCCCTTGGGCAGCGCCACGCCGGCGGCGGTGGCGGCCTGCTTGTAGATGTCGATGCGATTGACCGCCTTGGCCACCGCGAGGTAGTCGGGGTCGTCCTTGAGCAGGCCCCAGCGCTTGTGTTGCGTCATGAACCACATGGCGTCCGAGAGATAGGGATAGTTCACCGCACCGTCGTTGAAGAACTTCATGGCGTTCTTGTCGTCCCAGGTCTTGCCCAGCCCGTTGTCGTAACGGCCGAGCATGCGCGCGACGATGACATCGGCGTCGGTATTGACATACGCCTTCTGCGCCACGGTGTCGGCGGTCTTCTGCTTGTTCGACAGCGAGGCGTCGATCCAGCGGCCGGCGTCGAGCACGGCGGCCGTCATGGCGCGCGCGGTGTTCGGGTTCCTGGCGACGAATTCGGCCGTGGTGCCGAGCACCTTCTCGGGATGGTCGACCCAGATGTCCTGCGTGGTGACGGCGGTGAAGCCGATGCCATCGACGATCGCGCGGTTGTTCCACGGCTCGCCGACGCAGAAGCCGTCCATGTTGCCCACGCGCATGTTGGCGACCATCTGCGGCGGCGGCACGGTGATGTTCTTGACGTCCTTGAAGGGATTGATGCCGTGCGCCGCCAGCCAGTAGTACAGCCACATCGCGTGCGTGCCGGTGGGGAAGGTCTGTGCGAAGGTGTATTCGCGTTCCTTCTTCGCGATCAGTTTTGCCACGCCGGTGCCGTCCGTGGCGCCCTTGTCCTTGAGCTGGTTGGACAGCGTGATGGCCTGACCGTTGTTGTTCAACGTCATCAGCACGTTCATGTCCTTCTTCGGCCCGCCGATGCCCAGATGCACGCCATACACCAGCCCGTAAAGCACATGCGCGGCATCGAGCTCGCCGTTCACCAGCTTGTCGCGCACGCTGGCCCACGAGGCTTCCTTGGTCGGGATGATCTTGATGCCGTATTTCTCGTCGAATTTCTGCACCGCCGCCATCACCACCGACGAGCAGTCGGTCAGCGGGATGAAGCCGATGCGCACTTCCTTCTTTTCCGGCGCGTCGGAACCGGCGGCCCAGGCCGCACTGCGCAAGGCCGGGCTGCCCATCAGCGCGGCGCCGGCGGCCAGCTGCGCGCCGTGGCGCAGGAAACCGCGGCGGTCGAGGGTGGGGTGGTTCGTGTTGTCGTCATGGCTCATCTCGCTGACTCCCGGATCGGATCGGAAAACAAAAAACGGCGCCTGTCGCGCCGTCATCCGCAAACGCGGAGGCGCAACAGACACCGTTGTCGTCTTGCGCGCGACACCGTCATTGATGCCGCGCCTGGTCTTCCCATTGCAATCGCTGTGCCAACGCCGCGCGAATCGCCGCGAACGCCCGTCGTGCAAGCGGTTTCGCCAAACTACAGTGGTGGCGGGACGGCGCTTTGCGACGCCCGCGCCGCACTGCGGCAGTGCAGCAAGCACCGCCGGCGCACCAGCGCGGGTCGCCGCGGCGGGCCGTTCAGAGCAGCAGTTTGGCCATCGCCAGCAGATCGCCGGCGACCTTCGCCAGCGGCTGCGCGCGCTCCATCGCCAGGCCGCGCAGCGCCGCGTAGGCCGCCTCTTCGTCGAGTCCGCGCGTCTTCATCAGCAGGCCCTTGGCACGCTCGACGACCTTGCGTTCGGACAGCTTTTGCGTCGCCGCAGCCAACTCGGCCTTCAGCGCCTGATGCGCATCGAAGCGCGCGATGGCGACATTGATGATCGGGCGCAGCCTCGCCAGATCAAGGTTATCGACGATGTAAGCAGACACTCCGGCAGTGAAGGCAGCGCGCATCAAGGCGGTGTCGTCGTCGGCCGTGAGGATGATGACCGGCCGCGGCATGGCGCGATCCATCACCGCCAGATGCTCCAGCGTATCGCGCGAGGGCGAGTCGGTTTCGATCAGCACGATGTCCGGCTTGATGGCCTCGATCTGCCGCGTCAGGTCCAGCGCCGAAGGCACGATGGCGGCCACCTGATGCCCGGCCGTGACCAGGCTGGCCGACAGCTCGGCGGCCCGCGAACGCGATTCGTCGATGATCAGCACACGCAACATCCCGTCCACAGTGCAATCGGCGTGCCACGCTCACCCCATTACACTGCGCGCATGCTCATCCACCCCCAGTTCGATCCCGTCGCGCTCGCCATCGGCCCCGTCGCCATCCGCTGGTACGGCCTGATGTATCTGGCCGGCTTCGTCGCCTTCATCGTGCTCGGCCGGCGCCGCGCGGCGAACCAGCCGTGGCACGGCGTTGCGCCGGCCGACCTCGACGACCTGCTGTTCTACGGCGTACTCGGCGTCATCCTCGGCGGGCGGCTGGGCGAAGTGCTGTTCTACCAGCCGGCCTACTACCTCGCCCATCCGCTGGAGATCCTCGCCGTCTGGCAAGGCGGCATGAGCTTTCACGGCGGCTTCCTCGGCGTGCTCGTGGCGATGACGCTATGGGGCCGCAAGAGCGGCAAGGGCTTTTGGCAGACCACCGATTTCATCGCGCCGCTGGTGCCGCTGGGATTGGGCTTCGGGCGCATCGGCAACTTCATCAACGGCGAGCTGTGGGGGCGCGTCGCCGACGCGTCGCTGCCCTGGGCGATGGTGTTTCCGCGCGTCGATGCGCTGCCGCGCCACCCCTCGCCGCTGTATCAGGCGCTGGGCGAAGGCGTGCTGCTGTTCGCGATGTTGTGGTGGTTCTCGAGCCGCCGGCGCGCACCGCGCGCGGTGTCGGCGGTGTTCCTGATCGGCTACGGCATCGCGCGCTTCGTGGCGGAATTCTTTCGCGAGCCCGACGCCGGCATCTTCGGGCATTCGTACGTCATCAGCATGGGCCAGTGGCTCAGCCTGCCGATGATCGCCTTCGGCGCCTGGCTGCTGTGGCGCGCGCGCGCCGAATCGTTGCACGGGCGCTGACGGGCGGGGCGCAAACTACAGTGGTGGTGGTACGGCGGGCGCTTTGCTACCAACGGCACCACTGCGACTCGCAGGGCACGCCGTCGCCGTCCCCATCCATTTCGGTGCCGGGACAGTTCTGCAGGAAGTACGTTGCCTCATCGCATGAGGTCATTTGCGAGCAATGCGTGCGGCCATCGCATCGGAAGTGATGGTTCGCCGGCGCGGGCACCGGCAACGGAACCACGGGCTCGACTTGCGCAGGTGTCGGAGACGGTTCGGCGTGCGCAGACGGTGACGGCTGCATTGGCGCGGGCTGCCGTTGCGCAGGCGCTCGCTCCGGCTGCGACGACATGACGGGTGTGGACAGTTGCGGCGTGACTGGCGGCGCATCCACGGCGGCGTGGCGCGTATAGACATTGTGGCCGTAGGCCACCAGACCGGCGGCGAGCGCCAACGTGATGCCGAGCCCCCGGCTCCGCCGACGCCCGGCCGGGCGACGCGCGGCCGGCCGGCGCGCCGGGGCCGACGCGGCAGCGCGCGGACGATCGGGGCACAGCACATTCACCGCGCGCTGCTTGCCATCCGCGCCCATCTCGATCTCGAAGACCACGCGTTCGCCGACGGCTGGCCGGCGGCCGTCGTCCGGGAACGCGGAGATGTGCGCGAAAACGGCTTCGCCGCCCGCTGCCGGCGTGATGAAGCCGAAACCGCGCTCGTCGTTCCATCGGGTAAGCCGGCCTTCGATGCGCATGTCGGGGTCGTCGCAGGAAATGATTTGCGCATTAGACGATGCCTGCGGCATTGAGGGCAAGGCCGGCCGAATGCGCGCGGCGGCCCCAAACTACAGTGGTGGTGGCACGGCGCTCAGCGCCCGGCAACCTTGCCCAGCCTGCTGGCGAGTTCCGCATCGAGGCTGGCCATGAAGCCCTCCACCGCGTCGGTGTAGCGGCCCGGTGTGCCGAGATCCTCGTTGATGGCGCGATGCGAACGATCTTCGCGCAGCACCTCGGCGCGACCGCCGAATGAGCGCAAGCGCGTCGCGAAGCGTTCGGCCTGCACGCACGAAATGCGCCGCTGTGTCGAACATACCGCCAGCAGCGGCGCCGACTTTCCGGCCACGGCGTGCCACGGCGATGCCGCCCGCCACACCGCGGGGTCGTCGCCGAAGGCACGGCGGTGCAAAGGAAGGTGCGGGCCGGACATGATTTCGACGACATCCAGCGCGCCGCTGTCTAGCGCCACCGCGCCCAACCACGGACGCACACCGCTCGGCACCGGCGCCGCGGCGAGCAGGGCCACCAGATGCGCGCCGGCCGAATGTCCGAGCAGCACGAACCGTTCCGCATCGGCGCCCCACGCGGCCGCGCTGCGCTGCGCGTGAACGAGCGCCGCAGCGACATCCGCGGCCTGGGCGACCGGCGTGACATCGGCGGCAAGCCGGTAATTGACCGAGACGACGACGAGTCCTCGCGTCTGCCAGCGTGCGACCTTGTTGCCGACGAAGTGTTCGTGCGCCTTGTCGCCCAGACGCCAGGCGCCACCATGCACCATGAAGATCACCGGCGCACCAGCGGTGGTCGTCGCCGGCAGATGGACGTCCAGCCGCTGCGCTGGATCGTCGCCGTAGGCAATGTCCCGAAGCACGCGCGCCTCGTTGGCCATCGCGGCGCCGGGCAGACCGAGCAGGGCGAGCGCCAGCAACATCGTGCACCAGCGGCACGCCGGGGACGTGCTACGACATGAGTGTCGATCAAAGTGGACCGGCATGCGTTTCTCCAATCGGTGCCGGTCGATTTGACGCCAGTCCGCGGCGCGGTGCAATCAGTACATGGCTGCGGCTGGGTGACTATGCCGCAAGCGCATCCGCGCGCGACGTCGGCCTGGAAAGCCGCGCCGGTACATGCTTGTGGTACGGGGTGCGCGAGAAGGGGTCGCAGTGGTCGGCCGAGGTCAGGCGGTTGACCGGCGGTCCGTGCCGCATCCCCTGCGCGTCCTCCATGCCGTAGCCGTGGGGCGCCGTGACCATGCCGCGGCGCAGCGCCGGATCGATCTCGACGACGAAGCTCAGCGCGCCGCGCGCCGTTTCGCAACGGATCGGCTCGCCGGCGCCGATGCCGAGCGCGGCAGCGTCGTCCGGGTGCACGCGCAGCGCGCCCTGCTTTTCGCCCTTGCGCCAGGCGGGGTCGCGGATGATCTGGTTGGCGTTGTAGGCGCGCCGCTCGCCGGCCATGAGCACGAACGGATAGTCCGCATCGACGGCGGCCGGCTGTAGCCGGGCGGCGGCGTCGAGCAACTCCGGGATGGCCAGATGCACGCGCCGGTCGTCGGTCCTGAGCAGCGACCACATCTCGTCATGCAGGTGGCGGCTGAGCACGACACCGGACTCGCCGGCGAGGATGGCGCGGAACAGGCTGGCGCCGAGCGCGCGACCTTCGCCGCGGTGTCCGCCGCGGCGGACGGCGTCGCCATGCGCCCGGGCGTAACCGATGGCGAGCGGCAGCAGCGGCGCCGCCGCGGCCAGCGGGCCGAGTGAGCGGCCAAGCGTGCGGTACATGAGGGACGCGGCATAGGGCACAAGCGGCTTGCGCAGCGAAAGCTGCAGGCCGAGCGCGCCAAGGTAGGCGGCGTAATCGAATGCGGATGGCATCCAGCGGGCGGCGAAGTCCGCCAGCGGCAGGCGCGCGGGCAGACAGCCCATGGCTTCGAGCAAGCGCGTGTAAATCTCCGGCTCGGGCAGGCAGCCATCCGGGGCCGGCAGCAACGGGTGGCGCAGATGGAAGTAGTTCTGCGGGAACTCCAGCGTGAAGCCGGTGGCCTCGACTTTCTCGAATTGCGTCGCGGCGGGCAGCACGTAATGCGCGAGGCGGGCCGTCTCGGTCATGGCGACGTCGATGACCACGAGCAGCTCGAGCGACTTGAAGGCTTGTTCCTGCGCAGCGGTGTCGGCGTAGGTCAGCAGCGGATTCGAGCTGTCGCAGACGACGGCACGGATGCGCGCGTCGCCGGCACGGAGGATTTCGTCGGGCAGGATGTTCGGCGGGTACATGCCGCCGATCGGCTGCATGCCGTGGAAGCGGGTCCGCTTGAGCGACTTGCCGGGACGCAGGCGGGTTTCGTCGGTGTTGCCGACCAGCGGCAGCAAGTGGGTGTGCAGGTTGTTGCAACCCTCGCGGCCGAAATGCCCGGTGATCAGGTAGAGCAGCTTTTCGAGCCAGGCGTTAAGCGTCGTGTTCGGCGTGTGCTGCGTGCCCAGATCGACGCGCACGCAGGCACGACGCGCGCGGGCGAAATCGCGGGCGATCGTCTCCACCGTGGCCAGCGGCAGGTCGGCATGGGCGACATAGTCGGCGATCGGCACGCCCTGCAGCAACGTGCGCACGGCATCGAAACCGGTGCAGTGCGCGGCGATGAAGGCCTCGTCGCACAGGCCGTCGCGGACGATGATGGCGAGCAGGGCGAGGAGCAGGAAGGCATCGGTGCCCGGCCGGATCGGCAGGTGGATGTCGGCCATGTCGGCCGTTTCGGTGCGCCGCGGGTCGATGACGACGGACGTGCGTGCCGGATCGTCGCGGATCGCCTTGAGCACGTCGCGGGCATTGAAGATGCCATGCGAATGATACGGATTGCAGCCGATGAAGATGACGTAGTCGGCATGCTCGACATCTTCCATCGGATGGCAGTTCTGCGCACCGAAGAGGCGGCCGTTTACCCAGAAGTCGCCCGTCTTCTCCTGCGCCAGCGCGCTATAGACGTAGCGGCTGCCCATCGCGGCGAGCAGCTGGCGGCTGTAGATGCCGCCCAGGTGGTTGCCCTGGCCACCGCCGCCGACGAAGGCGAACGCATCGCCACCATGGGCGTCGCGCACAGCCAGCAGGCGCTGCGCGATGTCGCCGAGCGCGGCCTCCCACGAGACCTCGACGAAGCGGCCGTCGGCCTGCCGCTTGAGCGGGTGGGTCAGGCGTTCCCGGGGGTTCTGGTAGTAGTCCAGCCGTGCCGCCTTGTTGCACAGGTAACCCTGCGACCCCGGATGGGCGTCGTCACCGCGGATCTTCGCCAGGTGTCCGTCGCGGACGTCGACATCCAGTCCGCAATTGCGGCTGCAGAGGATGCAAGCGGTCTTTTTGCCCATGGCGGCTCCCGGCGAGATGGTGCTATGTCACGTGACATAGTCCGCCCATCATACCCAAAACCATGCCGCGTGACATAGACTCGCGCCATGCAGACCGATACGCGATATCGCATGGTGCTCGGCGCCGCCGACCTGATCAGCCGGCGGGGCATCAGCGGCACCAGCGTGCGCGAGGTCGTGCGCTGCAGCGGCACGCCGCGCGGCTCGCTTGCGCACCACTTCCCCGGCGGACGCCAGCAATTGGTGGGCGAGGCCATCGTGCTGGCCGGCGAATCGATCAGCCGGCATCTGGCCCGGCTGGTGAGCGAACAGGGCCTCGTCGAGGGCGTGCGCAGCTTCTTCGCCGGTTGGCGCCAGCGTATCGAATCGACGGATTTCGAGGCCGGCTGTCCGGTGCTGGCAGCCTGCGTCGAGCACGTCGATGCCGATGTGCGCCCTCGCGAGGCCGGGGAGCCGTCGAACGCCGCGCAGCAGCACCTGCTGGCACTTGCACGGGTGGCGTTGAACGACTGGCAGGAGGTGCTGGCCGGCGCCTTGCGGCGAGAAGGCATCAAACCGGCGCGCGCGCGGCGACTGGCGAGCCTGGCCGTGGCGGCCGTCGAAGGCGCCGTGGCGATGAGCCGCGCCGAACGCAGTCTCGGGCCGCTGCGCGATGTCGAGGCCGAACTGCTGGCCGTGTTTGCCGACGCCATCGACACCGGCTGAACGGCGCCGCGGCCGCCTGAAACTACAGTTGTGGTGGCACGGCGCCTTAGCGGCGCTTGGGCGGTCCGCCGTTCGCCGGGCGGTTGGTGGGGCGGCCTTCGATGTGACGGAAGGTGATGCGACCCTTGGAAAAATCGTAGGGCGACATTTCCAGCGACACCTTGTCGCCGGCGAGGATGCGGATATGGTGCTTGCGCATCTTGCCAGCGCTGTAGGCGACCAGATTGTGGCCGTTTTCGAGCGTGACGCGGTAACGCGAATCCGGCAGCACTTCCGACACCACGCCGTTCATTTCCAGCAGTTCTTCCTTGGCCATTCTGTTTGCCCTATTCCATGAAACGCGAAAGGCCCGGATGACCGGGCCTAACGGAACGCTGTTCGGGCATGGCGCGAGGCCATGCCGGGGGCGCAAAAGATCAGCCTTGCGGGCGGATGTTGGCCGCTTGCAGACCCTTGGGGCCGGTGGTCACGTCGAAATCGACGCGCTGACCTTCCTTGAGGGTGCGGAAGCCGCCGTTCGACTGGATTGCCGAAAAATGCGCGAAAAGATCGTCACCGCCCGCTTCCGGGGTGATGAAGCCGAAGCCCTTGGCGTCGTTGAACCACTTCACAGTACCTGTTGCCATGTCTTGATTTCCTTGAAAAAAATGAAATAGGGGATTGCCCCTTACCGATGGGGCGACACTCAAGACAGCGGGCAAGATGTATCGAAGAACCGCAGGGATGCGGCAAAACACCGAACAAACAAGGCACTACTTGAAAATCGCGGGTGCCACTATCGCCGATGCGGGCGCCAATAGCAATCTATCAAATGTAACAGTTCGGTCGGCGCGGGCTGCCATGCCATCGCTTTGCATTGCCCTGACCTTTCGGGGAAAATGCGCGGCCTCGTGCAAAATGCGCGGCCCCGCGACGGCCATGGCCGAACGCGCTTTCAGGTTCCGCCCCGATGTCCTCGTCTCTCCCCGCCCAGACCCTGCTCGAACTGCTCGACACGCGCGTGTCGGCGGCGCTCGCCGCCGCCGGATCGCCCGGCGCCCCGGCGGTGGTGCAGCCGGCCGGCCGGCCCGAATTCGGCGACTACCAGGCCAACGGCGTGATGGGTGCGGCCAAGGCGCGCAAGATGAACCCCCGCCAGCTCGCCACCGAGGTCGTCGCGCATCTGGGCCTGGCCGGCATTGCCGACAAGGTCGAGATCGCCGGGCCGGGCTTCATCAACATCACACTGGCGCCGGCCTTTCTCGCCACGCGCAGCGCCGCCGCGCTGGCCGACGCCCGGCTGGCCGTGCCGCCGCCGCCGGCGCAGACGGTGGTGATCGACTATTCGTCGCCCAACCTCGCCAAGGAAATGCACGTCGGCCACCTGCGCTCGACCATCATCGGCGACGCGCTGGCGCGCGTGCTGCGCTTCCTTGGCCATCGCGTGCTGGCCAAGAACCACGTCGGCGACTGGGGCACGCAGTTCGGCATGCTCTGCGCCTACCTGCTCGACGAGGCGCGCGCCGGCCACGACGAACTGATGGCGCTGTCCGACCTCGAGGATTTCTACCGTCGCGCCAAGGCGCGCTTCGACGCCGATGCCGAATTCGCCGCCCGCGCGCGCGATACCGTCGTGCGCCTGCAGTCGGGTGACGCCGAGATCCGGGTGTTGTGGCAGCGCTTCCTCGACATTTCGCTGCGCCACTGCGAGGCCGTGTATGCGCGGCTGGGCGTGGGCCTGACGCGCGCCGACGTGCGCGGCGAATCGGTCTACAACGCCGATCTGCCGGGCATCGTCGCCGAACTCAAGGCACAAGGACTTGCCGTCGAGAGCGACGGCGCGCAGGTCGTGTTCCTCGACGAATTCCGCGGCAAGGACGGCGAGGCCGCCGCCTACATCGTGCAAAAGCAGGACGGCGGCTACCTGTATTCGACGACCGATCTGGCCGCGGTCCGCTACCGCGCCCGCACGCTGGCTGCCGATCGCGTGCTGTATGTCGTCGACCAGCGCCAGGGCCTGCATTTCCAGCAGATGTTCACACTCGCGCGCAAGGCCGGGTTCGTGCCGGCGAACGTGCAGCTCGAACACGTCGGCTTCGGCGTCATGCTCGGCGAGGATGGCCGCCCCTTCAAGACGCGCAGCGGAGATACCGTCAAGCTCGTCGACCTGCTCGACGAGGCCGGTGAGCGCGCCTTCGCGCTGGTCGGCGAAAAGAACCCCGAGCTGCCCGAGGCGCAGCGACGGGCCATTGCCAATGCCGTGGGCATCGGCGCGGTGAAATACGCCGATCTGTCCAAACACCGCAGCAGCGATTACGTGTTCAATTGGGACACGATGCTGTCGTTCGAGGGCAATACCGCGCCCTACCTGCAATACGCCTACGCGCGCATCGCCAGCGTCTTCCGCAAGGGTGGCGATGCCGTCGCCGCCGACGCCGCCATCGTGCTCGCCAACCCGGCCGAACGCCTGCTGGCGCTGGAGCTGGCACGCTTCGCCGACTGCGTGCAGGCGGTGGCGCGCGAAACGGCGCCGCACCTGCTGTGTACCTATCTCTTCAACCTTGCCGGCCAGTTCATGCGCTTTTACGAAAACTGCCCGGTGCTCAAGGCCGACGAGGCCGTGCGCGCATCGCGCCTGCAGTTGTGCAGGCTGACCAGCGAAACGCTGAAGACGGGCCTCGGCCTGCTCGGCATCGAGGTGCTCGAGGCGATGTAGCCGCTCAGGCGGTCAGCGCGCTCACCGCGATCTGACCGCGGCCAGCCTGCTTGGCGCGATACATCGCGCCGTCGGCAAGCTTCATCAGCGTATCGATGTCGCAATGACTACCGCGCGCGACAACGACGCCGATGCTCGCCAAGCAGCGGTGTTCGAGCGGCGCCCCATCAGCCATTTGCAGCGCATACGGCATCGACAGCCGCGCCAGGATCTTCTCGGCGGCGACTGTCGCGCCGGCCTGTGCGGCCGCATTTGCTTCATCCAGATTGCACAGCAGCACGACGAACTCGTCGCCGCCGAAGCGTGCCACGGTATCGCATTCGCGCATGCAGGCGGCGAGCCGCTTTGCCGCTTCGACCAGCAGCGCGTCGCCGGCATCGTGACCGTGCGTGTCGTTGAGCGGCTTGAAGTTGTCCAGATCCATGAACATCAGCGCCAGATATTGGCCGCTGCGCCTCGATGCCGCCAGCGCGGTGGTCAGGCGATCGACCAGCAGCCGGCGATTGGGCAGGTCGGTGAGCGCGTCGTAATAGGCCAGTCGCTCGGCCTCCTGCATCGCCTTGCGGCGTTCGGCGGACAACTGGCCGAGGCGTTCGCGCGCCTGCGCCAGCCAGCCGAGCACGCTGTTGCGCCGCCTGGCCGGCACCAGCAGCGGCGTGTCGTGTTCGCCGCTGCCCAGCTCGACGATGCGCGCGTGCAATGCCTGCGGCGAATCGCCGAGGATCTCGTGCAGCGCGCGCCACGCGCTCCACAACAGGTAGATCAGCGTCAGCCCGATGGCGGCGATGCACAACCGCAACAGGCGGGCGAGAAATTCGCGCTCGCCGACCGCACGCTCCGTGCGCGCCTCGACCATCTGCGTGAATTCGCCGATCGGCGCCATGATCGCCGCCTTGATGGCGTGGTAGTCGTCGTCGTGGAGCATGACGAGCGCATCGCGGCGACGCTCGCCGCCCTTGCCGGCGTCGGCCTCGACCAGCAGCATCGCCGCCGTCTCGGTGCGCGCCAGCGCATCCGAATTGATCTTTGCCCGCTCCAATGCGGCGAACTCTGCGTCGACGAAGCCCGCCGCCTTCATCCGCTCGGACAGGCTGCGCTGCTCGTCCGACGGCGGCCGCGGACGCTGCTCGTCCTCGAGCACCAGATCCCAATACACGTCCTCGTAATGCTGCGGCCGCGGCAGCTTGCCGTCGCGGATGGCGACGATCTCGTCGTAATGCCGGCGAAAACGCACATGGCCCGTAGCCGCATAGCTGCGCGCCATGCGGGTGAGATCGTCGGAGCTCTGCCGCAGTTCGTCGGCCAGCTGCAACGAGCGCAGACGATTGGCGTTCGCCTCTTCGACATCGCGCACGGCCCGCACGTGAAACGCCGACAGCACCGCCATCACGCCGATGGCGACGGCGATCAGCCAAAGGCGGCGCGAGAAATCCGGCAGGCGGGGAGCGAGGTCGGGTTCGGACATTGCGGTGGCAGCATAGCGGATCAACGGCCGCCCCGGATTGGAACCACAGTGGTGGCGGCACGGCGCGCAAACGCTGCGCCGCCAGCGATTCAGTATTTCATGAAGGCTCGCGCCGGGTTACGATACCCGGCCACTTGGTCCGCACCCGAACATGAGCCACGCCAAGCCAACTGAATCAAGCAGACTCGATCACATCGTCGCGCAGGCACGCAAGGCAGCCGAACTGCGCGCAAAGGACTATCGCGAGCAGGCGCTGAAGATCTATCCGTGGGTGTGCGGGCGCTGCGCGCGCAGCTTCACGCACGCCAACTTGCGCGAACTGACCGTGCATCATCGCGACCACAATCATGACAACAACCCGCCCGACGGCAGCAACTGGGAGTTGCTCTGCCTGTATTGCCACGACAACGAACACCAGAAGCTGCTGGAGGCCGGCGCCGGCCGCCCGCTGCAAACCCGGCAGGGCAGCATCGCGTCCCACAACCCGGTCGCCGACCTGACGGCGATGCTGGAAAAGAAGCAGCCCTGACGCGGCGCCGGCGGCTCGAAACGACAGTGGTGGTGACACGGCGCCTGGCGCGGGCGGCGGCGCTGTTGCCGCGCGGTCAGCCGAAATCCGCTGCCAGCGACGCGCGGACATCCTCGGCCAGCGCGCCGGTGTCGGCGCGATACGCATCGTGCGCGACCCCGACCGAGATCGCCGTGCCGCCCCTGGCGGCGGCGACCATGCCGGCGGTGAATTCGAAGCGCAGGAAGTGCACCGACGAGGTCTTTTCGGCGTTCTCGCGTTCGAGGTCTTCGTCGGCGATGGCGAACACCGGATCGAAGCCGGCGATGCGCACCCAGACGCGATCCTCGACGCCCCTCAGCTTCGCCAGCATCGTGCGCCGCTCGGATTCGTCGGCGTATTCGATCTGCATCGTGGCCTTGAGGTTGCTGCCGCTGGGCACGAGCGGGGCGTAGGTGTCGAATTCGTGGCGGATGCCGTCTTCCTCGAAGATCTTCTCGACGCGCAGCATTTCCTGGATCTGGTAGCGGATCAGCAGTTCGTTTTCGAAGATCAGCAGGATGTTGGCGCCGAGCGCGACGCGGCGCAGCTTCTTCTGCGCCATGACTTCGGCGCGCATGGCCGGTCGCGCCTTGGCATAGGCTTCGAGGGTGAGGAGCGAGTCGCGGGTGAGGGCCATCGGGGTCTCCGGTTGCGGGGTCATTTCAAGCCGTAGGCGATGCACAGCAGCGAGAGCGGATGCTGCTTTTCCTTGCGTCCCTCGGCGCCCATTTCGTTCATGCCCTGCAGGATGTGGCGGGCGGCGATGGCGCAGTCCGAACTGACGTAGTCCGGCGCGTCCTTGGCCATGGCGCGGAACACCGGCTTGCCGATCTTCATCGACAGTTCGTAGTACTCCTCCTTGACGCCCCAGGTGCCGTCGTGCCCGGAGCAGCGCTCGACGGTGTTCACCGTGGCGCCGGTCATCTTGAGCATCTCTTCGGTCTTCTTGCCGACGTTCTGCACGCGCGAATGGCAGGGGACGTGATACGACACCCTGCCCAGCGCGACCTTGAAGTCGGTCTTGAGCAGGCCGTCCTTGTGGCGCAGCACGAAGTATTCGAACGGGTCATACATCGCCTCGGACACCGCAGCGCAGCGCGCGTCGTCGGCGAACAGCAGCGGAATCTCGCTCTTGAACATCAGCGTGCACGAGGGCACGGGCGTCACGATGGCCCAGCCTTCGCTCGCCAGCTTGTGCATCAGCGGGATGTTGCGTTCCTTGTACTGCTCGACGGCATCGAGGTTGCCCAGCTCCAGCTTGGGCATGCCGCAGCAGGTTTCGCCCTGGATCACCGTGTAGGGAATCTCGTTGTGGTCGAGCAGCCTGAGCAGGTCGTGGCCCAGCCCCGGCTCGTTGTAATTGACGTAGCAGGTCGAGAACACCGCGACCTTGCCCGGCGCGTTGGCGCCGTCCTTCACCGGATGGTTGTGGCTACGCTCCCAGCCGGCGCGGAAGTTGTTCATGTCGAATTCGGGCAGCTCGCGGCGGGCATCGACGCCGAGCACGCGCTGCAGCACGGCGCGCGCGGCGCCGTTCCTGTTGGCGAAGTTCACCACTTGCGCCACCACCGGCGCGGACGACAGGTTGCCGACCAGCTCGGTGGAGGTGAGCAGCCTGTCGCGGAACTTCATCCTGCCCGTCTTGTACTGGATGGCCTTGGCGCGCAGCATGGTGTGCGGGAAGTCGAGATTCCATTGGTGCGGCGGCACGTACGGGCATTTGGTCATGTAGCACACGTCGCACAGATAACACTGGTCGACCACGTCCCAGAATTTCGCCTTCGGGATGCCGGCCGTCTCGGCGTCGCCCGCTTCGTCGACGAGGTCGAACAGCATCGGAAAGGCATTGCACAGCGACACGCAGCGCCGGCAGCCGTGGCAGATGTCGAAGATGCGCTCCATCTCGGCCTCGCAGGCGGTCTGGTCGTAGAACGCGGGGTTCTTCCAGTCGATGGCGTGGCGGGTGGGGGCTTCGAGGTTGCCTTCTCGCATGACGGACTCCGTGGCGATACGAACTTGCAGAACTGAAACTACAGTCGTGGCGAGACGGCGCCCGGGCGATGCCGCCGCCCGGGCACGTCGTCGCGACGATCAGGCGCCGAGGGTATCCAGCGTCTTCTGGTACTTGTTCGCGTGCGAACGCTCGGCCTTGGCCAGCGTCTCGAACCAGTCGGCGATCTCGTCGAAGCCTTCGTCGCGCGCGGTCTTGGCCATGCCCGGGTACATGTCGGTGTACTCGTGCGTCTCGCCGGCGATCGCGGCCTTCAGGTTGTCGGCGGTGCTGCCGATCGGCAGGCCGGTGGCCGGGTCGCCGCAGGCTTCGAGGTACTCGAGGTGGCCGTGGGCGTGGCCGGTCTCGCCTTCGGCGGTGTTGCGGAACACGCCGGCGACGTCCGCGTAGCCTTCGACGTCGGCCTTGTTCGCGAAATACAGGTAGCGGCGGTTGGCTTGCGATTCGCCCGCGAATGCGGCCTTGAGGTTGCCCTCGGTTTGTGAACCCTTCAGTGCTGCCATGGTCTTGCTCCTTGCGCAATGGTTGAGCGGAAGTGCCGCGTCGGCGTGGCGCCACGCCTGCAGGCACCGGGTTCCGCGCACGGCGAATTCGACGCGCGCACGGACACCTGAAAGGACTCTACCCCTTCACTGTGACGCCTATCCAATTGAATTTTCCGACTGCGCCGATAGCGGATTGCTATCGGCTGCGCGCGACCTTCTGCGTCCCCGGCAAATGGCAATCGAGCATCGCCGCGCGCACCGCGTCGATCGCCTGGTGGCGCGGAAAACTGCTGCGCCACACCAGCCCGACGCAGCGCGTCGGCGTCGGCCCGGCGAAGGGCTTGACGCGCAACAGGCGGTCGCCCTTGGGGATGCCATCGACGCTGGCGGCCGGCATCACCGTGACGCCGACGCCCGAGGCCACCATGTGGCGGATGGTTTCCAGCGAATTGCTCTCCAGCACATGCGGCGAGGCATGCCCGGCCAGCGCGCACAGATCCAGCACCTGGTCGCGGAAGCAGTTGCCGGCGCCGAGCATCAGCAGCGGCACATCGCCCAGTTGCGACGGCTCGACGCTGCGCTGCTTCGCCCACGGATGCTCGGCCGGCACCAGCGCACGGAAGGCCTCGTCATACACCGGCTGGACGACGAGCCCCGGCTCCTCGATCGGCAGCGCCAGCACCAGCACGTCCAGTTCGCCGGCCTTGAGCCGCGCGATCAGGCGCTCGGTGTAGTCCTCGGTGATGTGCAGCGGCATCAGCGGCGCGCGCTCCTTGAGCAGCGGCACCAGCCGCGGCAGCAGGTAGGGGCCGATGGTGTAGATGACGCCCAGACGCAACGGCCCGGCGAGCGGATTCTTGCCTTGCGCCGCCAGCTCGGCCACGCGCGCCGCCTCGGCCAGCACGCGCTCGGCCTGGGCGACGATCTGCTCGCCGATAGGCGTCACGCGCACGTCGCCGACGCCGCGCTCGAACAGCGCCACGCCGAGTTCGTCTTCGAGCTTCTTTACCGAAACCGACAGGGTGGGCTGAGCGACGTGGCATTTCTCCGCTGCGCGACCGAAATGCCGTTCGCGCGCCAGGGCGACGATGTAGCGCAGATCGGTTAGAGTCATATGGACATTATGAAGCAGCGCCGCGCATGAAGAACCCGCTCAAGACGCACTACGACCGCCACATCCTGCCGCACCTCATCGAATACGCCTGCGGCATGGGCGAGATCATGAAATCGCGCTCCAAGGTCGTGCCGCACGCCGAGGGCCGCGTGCTCGAGATCGGCATCGGCACGGGGCTGAACCTGTCGTTCTACGATGCCGGCAAGGTCACTTCCGTCACCGGCGTCGACCCCGCCGCCGAGATGCACCACCGCGCCCGCCGCCGCGCCGCCAAGGTGACGATCCCGGTCGAGACCATCGCGCTCGAGCTGGGCGAGATCCAGGCCGAGAGCAAGAGCTTCGATTCCATCGTGTGCACCTTCACCTTGTGCACCATCCCCGATGTCGCGGCCGCCTTCAAGGAGATGCGCCGCGTGCTCAAGCCCGGCGGCAAGTTCCTCTTCAGCGAGCACGGCAAGGCGCCGGACGCTGCGGTGGCGGCCTGGCAGGCGCGCCTGACGCCCTGGTGGAAGCCCTTCTCCGGCGGCTGCCATCTCGACCGCGACATCCCGGCGCTGATCCGCGCCGGCGGCTTCCGCGTCGAGGAACTGCACGCCAGCTACCTCAAGGGCCCCAAGCCGATGACGTATGTCTATCGCGGCTGGGCAAGATGAGCATGAACTGATCCCATGCCGAGGGCGTCGTTGATCGAAGCGCTGCGCGATCCGGCGGTCTGGCCCGCGCAGGCACCCTCGCCCACGCAAGTCGATGTCGTCGAGACGCACATCTCGACCGTGCTGCTCGCCGGCGACCTGGCCTGCAAGATCAAGAAGCCCGTCACGCTGCCCTTTCTCGATTACGGCACGCTGGAAAAGCGTCGCATCGCGTGCGAAGCCGAGCTGGCGCTCAACCGCCGCTTCGCCCCTGACCTTTACCTGCGCGTGGCCCCGATCGGCGGGCCGGAGCATGACCGGCCGCGCATCGACGGCCTGCCGGCGCGCGAATGGGGCGTGCTGATGCGGCGCTTCGACGAAGCCCGGCGCGCCGATCATCTGTGTCGCGGCGGCTGTCTCGCGGCCGGTCATCTGGTCGACTTCGCGCGCCGCTTCGCCCAATTGCAGGCGGATGCGCCGGTGGTCGCCGGCGATGCCCGCTTCGGCACGCCCGACGCGGTCATCGCGCCGGCACGCGAGAACTTCATCGAGCTGGCGCAATTGCGGCCTGACTTGGTGTTGAGCGAGGCGCTGGCGGCGTGGACCGAGCGTACCTTCATGCGGCTCGCCGACACCTTCGCCGCGCGCCGGCGCGACGGCTGCGTGCGCGAAGGCCATGGCGATCTGCATCTGGGCAACCTCGTGCTGCACGACGGGCGGCTGACCGCCTTCGACGGCATCGAATTCAGCGCCGACCTGCGCTGGATCGATGTCGCCAGCGACATCGCCTTCCTGTGGATGGACCTGCAGGACCATGGCCGCGGCGATCTGGCGGCGCGCTTTCTCGACGCCTGGCTCACCGCCACGGGCGACTTCGCCGCACTGGCCGTGTTGCGCTTCTACGCCGTCTATCGCGCCGTGGTGCGCGCCAAGGTCGCCGCCATTCGCGGCGCGCAGCACGCGTCGGCAGTGGATGGCGACGAAGCAGGCGCTTACATCGCGCTGGCCGCACGCATCGCCGGGCTTCCCGACCGCGCGGACGAATGCGCCGTGTCACCACCACTGTGTTTTGCGCCGCGCCTGGTCATCACCTGCGGGCTGTCCGGCAGCGGCAAGACCACGCAATCGACAGCCTGGCTCGAAGCCTGCGCCGACGCCGGTGGCGTGCGCCTGCGCTCGGATGTCGAGCGCAAACGCCTGTACGGCCTCGCCGCCGATGCCGGCAGCGGCAGCGCCATCGACGGCGGCATCTACACGCCGGACGCCAACGCGCGCACCTACGCGCGGCTGGCGGTGCTGGCACGCGAGGCGCTGGCGCACGGCTGGGCGGTGGTCGTCGATGCCGCCTTCCTGCGCCGCGCCGAGCGCGATGCGTTCCGGGCGCTGGCGCGCGACGCGGGCGTCGGTTTCGGCATCCTGTTTTGCGAGGCGACGGCCGACGAACTGGCGCAACGCATCGCCGCGCGCACGGGCGATGCGTCGGAAGCCACGTTCGAGGTCGTGCAGCGCCAGCGCGCATGGTTCGAGCCGCTGGGCGACGACGAAGCCGGCGAGCGCATCGCGATCGCCGTGCCGCCACCACTGTAGTTTGGCGCTATGCCGGCCGGTTGCTGCCGGCCACCATCTCGAAGCCGTAAAGCCGGCATTCCAGCGGGCCGTTGAACAGCGGCACCTTGCGCATCGGCGCCAGCCGCATGCCCTTGGGCAGCGCGGTGTCCGCCGAAAGGAACCAGCATTGCCAGCCGGCGAAACGCTGCTTGAGCGCGCGGCCGAGCAGCGGATAGAACGCCGCCATCGATTCGGCATCCGCCAGCCGCTCGCCGTACGGCGGATTGGCGACCAGCGTGCCCTGCGCGGCAGGCACGGTGCGTTCGAGCAGATCCGCGACTTCGAGCGTGACCAGGTCGTCCAGGCCGGCGTGGGCGAGATTCTGCCGCGCACGCGCGACGGCGTCGGCATCGATGTCGCTGCCGAAAATCGCCAGCCCCCCGGCCGGCGCCTCGCGGCGGCGCTCGGCGGCGGCGCGCTGCAGGCGGCGCCACAGTTCGGCGTCGAAATCGGCCAGCCGCGAAAAGCCGAAATCGGCGGTGTCGCGCGACAGGCCGGGCGCATCGTCGAGCGCCATCTGCACGGCCTCGAGCAGGAAGGTGCCGCTGCCGCACATCGGATCGAGCAGCGGCTCGCCCGGCCGCCAGCCGGCCAGTCGCAGGATGCCGGCGGCGAGGTTTTCCTTCAGCGGCGCTTCGACCTTCGCCGCCTTGTGGCCGCGCAGATACAGCGCTTCGCCCGACGTGTCGAGGTAGAGCACGGCTTCGCGCGCGGTCAGGAAGAGGTGGATGCGCACGTCCGGGTTGCGCGTGTTGATCGACGGCCGGCGGCCGGTGTCGTCGCGGAAGCGGTCGCAGACGGCATCCTTGACCTTCAGCGTGATGAACTCCAGGCTTTTGAGCGGCGAGCGGATGGCGGTGACATAGACGCGGATCGTCCGCTCGACCGGGAAGGCCTTCGCCCAGTCGATGCCGTGCGCCAGCCGGTAGATGTCGGCTTCGTCGGCATACGGCGCGGCGCCCACCCGGCGCAGCACGCGCGTGGCGATGCGCGATTCGAGGTTGAGGCGGTAGGCGGTGTCAAGCGTGCCGCGGCACTGCGCACCGCCGGGGACGGCTCTGGCATCGACGCCGCCGGCGGCGACCATATCCTCGACGAGCAGGGCTTCGAGCCCGCGCGGGCAGGGGCAGAACAGCGTCTGGCTCAAAACGGCTTGACCACGACGAGGATGCACACGGCGATCAGCACCAGCACCGGCAGTTCGTTGAAGAAGCGGAACCACACATGGCTGTGCGCCTCGGTGCCGGCGATGAACTTTTTCAGGATCACGCCGCAGCCGTGGTGGTAGCCGATCAGCACCACCACCAGCGCCAGCTTGGCATGCATCCAGCCGCCGGTGATGCCGTAGCCCAGCCACAGCCAGATGCCCAGCCCGAGCGCCAGCCACGCGATCGGCGTGACGAAGCGATACAGCTTGCGCGCCATGACCAGCAGGCGCTCGCGTTCGGCGGTGCTGTCGGCCGGCACCATCGCCAGGTTGACGAAAATGCGCGGCAGGTAGAACAGGCCGGCAAACCAGCTCGTGACGAACACGATGTGAAACACCTTGATCCAGAGATAGGCCATCAGGAAGGGTCGATGCCGTCGGCAACGCGGGAAAAGAGAAGCCGCAGTTTAAGTTCCCGCTTCATGCGCGTGTTTTCCAGCCGCCGCGATTCGCGCATGAACGACCACTGCATCTCTGGCAGGGATTGCTGCGCCTCGCGCCGCGACACGCGCGGCGCGCGCGGCAGCTTGAAGCGCGCGGCGAGCAGGTCGAACCATTCGCCCATCGCCAGCGCCGAGTCGTCGCAGATGTTGTAGGCCCGCCCGGGGCGCCCGCGCGCCAGCGCGGCGATGCAGGCGCGGCCGAGGTCGGTGGCGTGAATGTGGTTGGTGAAACTGTCCTCGATCGGCAGCAGCAACGGCAGGCCGCGGCGAAGACGGTCGAGCGGCAGGCGGTCGGCGGCGTAGATGCCCGGCGCGCGCAGCAGGCTAACAGTGCAGCGGCGGCGGCGCCCGAAGTCGCGCAGCAGGCCTTCGGCCGCCACGCGGCGTTGCGCGCGCGCCGACTCTGCATGCAAGGGTCGCGTCTCCGGCACCCGTTCGCCGGCGCAATCGCCATACACGCCGCTGGTCGAGATATAGACGACGCGGCGCAGCGCGCGCCCCTGCGCCAGAACGGCCAGCAGCCGCGCGGTACGCGCATCGTCCATGCCTGCCGCCGCGGGCGGCGCACTGTGCAATACCGCATGGGCGATGCCGGCAAGCCGCGCCAGCGTCGCGCGATCGTCCAGGTCGCCGACGATCTGGCGCACGCCGAGCGCGGCCAGCGCCGGGTCGCGGCTGCGCACCAATGCCATAATCCGCCAGCGCCGCGCCAGCGCCGGCAGCACGCGGCGAACCACGTCGCCGCACCCCACGATCAGCAATCGCCTCATTCCCGCTCCCTTGCCAGCCGAGTATCGCATGTCGACATTTCGCGTCACGCTCAAGCCCTCCGGTCACGACTACACCATCGCCGACGATAGCAATCTGCTGCAGGCGGCGCTCGATGCCGGCTTCGTGCTGCCCTATGGCTGCCGCAACGGCGCCTGCGGCAGCTGCAAGGCGACGATCATCGACGGCAGCGTCGATCACGGCGCCGCGCAGGACACCGCATTGCCGCCGCACGAGCGCGCCGCCGGCAAGGTGCTGCTGTGCTCGGCGCACGCCCGCAGCGATCTGGTGATCGAGTGCCGCGAACTGGCGGGGCAGGCCGGCATTCCCGTGCGCACGCTGCCCTGCCGCGTGCAATCGCTGGTGCGCGCCGCGCCCGACGTGATGATCGTCAGCCTCAAGCTGCCGGTGAACGAGCGCCTGCAGTTCCTCGCCGGGCAGTACGTCGAATTCCTGCTCAAGGACGGCAAGCGCCGCGCCTTTTCAATCGCCAATGCGCCGCACGACGACGAATTCCTCACGCTGCATATCCGCCATGTGCCCGGCGGACAATTCACCGAGCATGTCTTTTCGACGATGAAGGAGAAGGAGATCCTGCGCATCAGCGGGCCGCTGGGCAGCTTCTTCCTGCGCGAGGCATCTGCCAGGCCGATCATTCTGCTCGCCGGCGGCACCGGGTTCGCGCCGATCAAGTCGGTGATTGAACATGCGTTGCACAACGGCATCGACCGGCCGATGACGTTCTACTGGGGCTCGCGCGACCGCACCGGGCTGTATCTGCCCGATCTGCCGCCGCAATGGGCCGCGGCGCACGCGAACCTCAGGTACGTGCCGGTGCTGTCCGACGAAGCGTGGGACGGCCGCTGTGGCCTCGTGCATCGCGCGGTGCTCGAGGATTGCACCGACCTCTCCGGCTTCGATGTGTATGCCTGCGGCGCGCCGGCGATGATCGACGCGGCAAAGGCCGACTTCGCCGCCGCCGGCCTGCCCGACGACGCCTTCTTCGCCGATTCGTTCACCTTCGCCGCGTAAGCGGGCGACGAAAACACAGTCGTGGCGGCACGGCGCACATGCTGTTCAATTCCTACGCCATCCTGCTCGCCTTCCTGCCGGTAACGCTAGCGGGCTTCTTCGTCTTCGGCCGTTTCGGCAAGACGGCGGGCGCGGCGTGGCTGGCCGCGTGTTCGCTGTTCTTCTACGCATGGTGGGACTACCGCTACATCGTGCTGCTGCTGGGTTCCATCATCGGCAATTACTACGCCGGTGCCGCCATCGCGCGTCACGCGCTGCGGCCGGCCGGACGGCGGCTGCTGACGCTCGCCGTTGCCGCCAACCTGGTGCTGCTGGGCTACTACAAATACGCCGATTTCTTTCTAGGCAGTCTCAACGCGGCACTCGGCACGCAGGTGCCGCTGCTCGGCATCGTGCTGCCGATCGGCATTTCGTTCTTCACGTTCACGCAGATCGCCTTCCTCGCCGATGCCTATGTCGGCAAGGTGAACGAATGCCGCTTTGTCTATTACGTGCTGTTCGTCACCTGGTTCCCGCACCTGATCGCCGGGCCGGTACTGCATCACAAGGAAATGATGCCGCAGTTCGACGAGGACCGGAACTACCGCGTGCAGCCGGCGGACATCGCCATCGGCGCCACCATCTTCGTCATCGGCCTGGCCAAGAAGGTGCTCATCGCCGACAACCTCGCCGGCTACGCTTCGCCCCTGTTCGCGCCCGCGGCGGCGCCGCCCGACCTACTGGCAGCGTGGGGCGGCACGCTGGCCTACACCTTCCAGCTCTACTTCGATTTCTCCGGCTACTCGGACATGGCGATCGGCCTCTCCCGCCTGTTCGGCGTGCGCCTGCCGCTGAACTTCGAATCGCCCTACAAGGCGCACAACATCAGCGAGTTCTGGCGGCGCTGGCACATGACGCTGTCACGCTTCCTGCGCGACTACCTCTACATTCCGCTGGGCGGCAACCGGCACGGTCCGCTGCGCCGGCATCTGAACCTGATGACCACCATGGTGCTCGGCGGCCTGTGGCACGGCGCCGGGTGGACCTTCGTCATCTGGGGTGCGATCCATGGCGGCTGCCTGGTCGCCAATCATGCGTGGCAGGATCTGCGCCGCCGCCTGCCGCTGCGCCTGCCGGCCGCCATCGCCCGCCCGCTGGCCGTCGCAATGACCTTCCTTGTCGTCGTCATCGCGTGGGTCTATTTTCGCGCCCCCGATCTGGCCACGGCGCATCGCGTGCTGGCGGCGATGTTCGGCGCCCATGGCGCCACCCTGCCCGACGCGATCGTCGCCCGCCTGCCGTTCCTTGCGCCGCTGCTCGACGCGCTGTCGATCCGTCCGGCGCTGGGCGGCGGCGCCCGCTTCGTCGAGTTATGGGCATGGGTCGCGACGGCCGCCGTCATCGCCTTCGCGGCGCCGAACACGCAGCAGATCATGGGGCAATTCGAGCCCGCGCTGATCGATGACCGGCATCCGCCGCCGCGGGCGCGCCGCCTGTTGTGGGCACCCGCGCCCGTCCATGCCGTGCTCGTCGGATTGCTGTTTGCCGCCGGCATCCTGGCGTTGTCGCGGCCCACCGAGTTCCTGTACTTCCAGTTTTGATGGACACCCCGCGCACACCGATGTCCTGGCCCGGCTACCTTGCCGCCATGCTGGCGACCGCCGTGCTGGCCGTGGGCGCCGTCGGTGCATTCAATGCGCTGATCGATCCGCTTGGCGCGTTCGGCGGACCGGCGATTGCCGGCGTGAATGCCAGAAAGCCCTATCTCGACCACCACCGCGAACAGGCGCGCTGGGCCAGGGCGCGTCGTGCCTGTGCGCCGGCGGCGATCTTCGGCAATTCACGTGCCGAGATCGGCTTCGACCCCGAACATCCGGCCTTTGCCGCCCACGGCACGCCGGCCTTCAACCATGCCATTCCGGGCACCAAGGCGACCACCGCCCTGCGGCAACTCGGCTGGCTGGAAGCGGCCGGCTGCATGCCGCGACTGATGGTCGTAGGCGTCGACTTCTTCGACTTCCTGGGCGGCGAGGCGATGCCGTTGCCGGCACGCGATCCGCACGACGACGGCCCACGCACCGACGCAGCGTTTCTCGCCGAGACGGTGTTTTCGCTTTCGGGCCTGCGCGATGCGCTGCAGACCGTGGCGATCCAGCGTGCGTCGCACCCGACGACGTTGACCGAACGCGGCTTCAATCCGCTGCTGAATTACGTTCCCGAGGTCGCCATCAGCGGTCACTACGTGCTGTTTCGCCAGCGCGCCGACGAAAACGCCAGGCGCTGGATGATTCGCGCGCCACGGCTCGCGCCGGAAGGCGGCGGCGAGTCCATCGACCAGCTGGTGCTCGAGGCGATGCTGGACCGGGCGGGCGCAACCGGCGGCGAAACGCATCTGGTCATCTATCCCTACCACGCACAGATCCGCCTGATGATCAACGGGCTGGGTCTGAATCCACTATTCGACGCATGGAAGCGCGACCTCGTCGCGCGGGCCGGACGACGTGCAGCCCGCGGCGAACGCGTCGTGCTGTGGGATTTCAGCGGCATCAGCGAAACCACGCGCGAGGCCATACCGCCGCGCGGCGACAAGAAGACCCAGCTCGCCCGCTACTGGGAAGCCGGGCACTTCAAGAAGGCGCTGGGCGACCGCGTATTGGCCCGCGTGCTGGGTAGTGATGACGAAGTCTTCGGCATACGCCTGGATGCCGGCAACATCGACGCCCATCTCGCCGCCGACGCGCGCGCCGTAGAGGCGCTCAAGGCCGCCGATGCGGCACTGGTCGCCGAGACGACCGACGTGTTGCGCGCCGCAAGGCGCTGACGCCTGCTGGCGACCGCCGCCAGCGCATCAGTGTCTCCTCGCAGCGGCGCAGGGTGCGCATTGGTCTCTGGCCTGGATGCAGCGCACCTAATGCGCAAGGCATGACGGCAACGCCGATTTCGATGATAATTGCATTATCTGCATGCGGACCCATCGACGGCTTGATCGATGAGTGGTCGCGACATCGCCGCAACCGGGGAGAGGCAGCATGGAAACGACTTATTCGCTGGTCTTCAGCGGCGGGATTCTGTCCGGCTTCGAACCTGATGCCGTGAAGCGGGAGTTCGCTGCGGCATTCGGCATGCCGGCGGCTGATGTCGATCGGGTCTTTTGCGGCTCGCGCGCCGTACTTAAGCGCTTGCTCGAAGGTGAACTTGCACAGCGACATTGCGATCGCCTGCGCAACATGGGCATGGATGTGGGGCTGGAGCCGACGGTCGGGGCGATGGCGCCGGCAGCGGTCCCGCCACCAGTCGCGCCGATACCCGCGGCCGCCGAGCCGTTGCCGGCTTCGCCGGCGCCCGTGCCTGAGGCTGCAATTGCGCCTGCGGCGGAGCCGTCAACGGTCCGGCCACCCGCGGCCCGCGCCGGCGCCGTCGATACGACGACGAAGGAGCGCTTCGAATTTTCGGGCCAGGCGGGAGAGTACTTCCGCATCTGGATCGTAAACCTCGTGCTGTCGATTTTGACGCTCGGCATTTATTCGGCGTGGGCCAAGGTGCGCACGATGCGCTATTTCTATGGCAACACGCGACTGGCCGGCAGCAGCTTCGAGTACCTGGCCGATCCGCTGCGCATCCTCAAGGGTCGCATGATCGCGATCGTGTTCGTCGTCGTCTATACGGTCGCCGGGCAATTGGCACCCTTGTTCGCCGCCGTGCTCGGATTGGTGCTCTTCTTCGCCACGCCGTGGATCATCGTTCAATCGATGCGCTTTCGCACGCACTACTCGCGCTGGCGCGGCGTGCATTTCGGTTTCGACGGTACCACGCGCGAGGCCGTCAAGGTGTTTGTCGGCTGGTCGCTGCTGGGGCTGGTGACGCTCGGGCTGCTGATGCCCTATGCGGTCTACCGGCAGCGCAAGTTCGTGCTCGACAATGTGCGCTACGGCAGCACGCACCTGCAATTCACGGCCGGCAAGTGGGGCTTCTACAAGATCGCGCTGGTGATCGTCGGCCTTTTCTTTGTCGGCGGAGTCATGAGCGCCATCTCGGCGATGGTCGCGCCGGTCCTGACGCCGATCGGCTTCGTCGGCATGTACCTTGTCGTATTCGTCGTGGCGATGGTGATGTTCGCCAACCTGACCTTCAATCATCTGCTGTTGGGCGAACACCGTTTCGGCGCCAGCTACGGGTACCGTTCCTATGGCGTGCTCGCCATCGTGAACATGCTCGCCATCATGGTCACGCTGGGACTGGCCTACCCGTGGGCGCGCATCCGATCGGCGCGCTATGCCGCCGAGCACCTGCTGCTGAACGTACATGGGACGCTGGATGATTTCGCCCAGTCCGAACGCGTAAAGGTCGATGCGCTCGGCGGCGAATTGAGCGACGTGCTCGACATCGACCTCGGCTTCTGATGTCAATCGAGGGCAGCTATTGCGATGGCCGCACGGCACGTGTGGTCGCGGCGGTGCTCGAAGTCCGCGACGCCAAGGTTTGGCTGACGGATACCCTCGGCGTGCCACTGATCGAAGCGATGCCGGTTGCGATGGCGAAGGTGCCATCCAGGTTGGGCAGCACGCCGCGATTCATATTGCTCGGCGACGACGGCCAATTCGAGACAGCCGACAACGATGGCGTCGATGCGCTGTTCGGCGTGCATGCGGAAGGCGGGTGGGTCCACCGGCTCGAATCGGATCGCGGCATCGCCGCCGCCGGGCTGGTCGTGCTGGTCGGTGCGATCGCGGTGTTCGTCGTCTGGGGCATGCCGGCGCTGGCGCAGATGATTGCGTCCAACATGCCGCCGGCGATGTCACGGCAGGCCGACACGACGGCATTGGCGGCACTCGATCGTACGGCGTTGTCACCAAGCCGGCTGCCGCCGGAGCGCATCGCGCAGATTCTCGAGCGTCTGGATCCGCTGATCGAGGCGGCATCGAAGGACGCCATCGTCAACGTGCATTTTCGCCACGCCGCACCGTCGATCGGTGCCAACGCGCTGACGTTGCCGGCGGGGACGATCATCGTCACCGACCAACTCGTCGCGCTGGCCGAAGACGACGAGGAGATCGCCGCCGTCGTCGCCCATGAGATCGGGCACGCGGCCCATCACCACGGCATGCGCAGCGCACTGCAGGCGTCGGGACTCGGCCTGTTGACGCTGGTACTGGTCGGTGACGTGTCGACCGTGTCGAACGCCGCGACCGCATTGCCCGCCATGCTCACCGAACTGGGATATTCGCGCGGCTTCGAGCGCGAGGCGGACGACTATGCGACAGCCATGCTGCAGCGCCTGCACATTCCATCGCATCGGCTCGGCGACATCCTGCAGCGCATGAGCAAGGGACATGAAGACGGCCCCGGGTACCTGTCCACCCACCCGCCGACGCGCGAGCGCGTCGAGCGCCTGCGCGACCGCTGACCGGCAGCGACCGGAAGGGAGAAACGCACGGGCATCGGCATGCAAGCGCCGTCCCGCCACCACTGTAGTTTGCGGCTACTTCGCGGTATCGATGGTGCGACCGATGATCGGCAGTTCGATCGATTGGGCGGCACCTGCCGCAGCCACATCACCCTTGTTGCGGTAGACCACCAGGCGCTGTTCCTGGGCGGGATAGTTGGCCGGCGTCTCGATGGTCGCGACCGGCTCGAACTGGTCGCTGGCCAGCACGCGCTCGAAGCGCTGCATGACTTCGAGGTCGGTCCAGAACCCCGGCTGGGCGACGACATAGTGGATGCCCAGCGCATTGATCTGCGCCGCGATGTCCGCCTCGCCGAGCGCTTTCTGCGCAACCCCGATCTCGCGCCGCACCGCCACGCGCAGCAGGATCTTGTCGGCGCGCACGACGCCGAGGTCGCGGCGGTCTTCGCGGCTGCGCATGTTGAACGTGAACGCGCCATCGCGATACCCGGAGAACAGCACGCGGCTGTCTTTCGGCGCGTGCCTTGCAACGTAGTCCGCCACCTCGGCGTAACCATGAACGTAGAACACGGGTCGCGCGAAGGCGGTCTGGGCGATGACGGCCGCCGGCAGCACCGCCAGCAGCGCCCTGCCGATCATGGGCACGGAACCCTGCGCCAGGCGCGCGGCCAGTGCCGTCGCGGCAAACACGAGCGGCGGCAGGATGAAGACGCTGTGGCGGGCTTCCTTGAGGTCGATCAGCGAATAGAACAGGTAGCCGATCAGGAACCACAGCACCCAGAATGCCATTTCGCTGCGGGTGATCGATGCCGCCGCGCCGTGGCGACGGAAGAACCCGGCGCCGACGCCGACGGCCGCCGCGATGCACAGCGGCCAACCGAGCTGCCCCGGAAACTCCTTGAGATACCAGATCCAGCCGGCGATCGTCGCCCGCGAGACACGCGAATCCGGCACGCCCGACACCGACTGCACGTTGGCCTGGCCGAATTTCAGGGTCAGGACGATCAGCGGCACCAGCGCGACGATGGCCAGCACGGCGGCAATCCACATGTGACGATCGCGCAGCAGTGCGGCGCGGCGTTCGACCAGCAAGGTACCGGCCCAGGCCAACGCGACGAAGCCGACGCTGATCTTGGTGTACATCGCCAGGACCAGCAGCGCGACGGCCCAATACAGCGCCCGCGGCTTGCCGCTGCGCAGGTGGTCGACGAAGCAGACGTTGGCCCAGACGAGGAAGGCGAAGGCCGGAATCTCCAGCATCACCTGCCGTCCCCAGAAGGCGATTTCCGGCGCGGCGACCAGCATCGCGGCCCCCGCGGCGGCCGGCCACGCCGGCAGCCAATGGCGGAACAATCGCCAGACGCCCCACGCCAGCGCCACATAGTGAAGCGCAACCACCAGCAGCGCGGTCTCCTGCGAGACGCCGAACACGGCATAGAACGGCGCCGACACGAAGTAGAACAGCGGCGGATAGAACAGGATCGTCAGCGCCGGGTACTGCGCGTAGTAGCGGTAGGCGTAGCCGGCCGGGTCGCGCCACGGCAGGTCCAGCAGCAGATCCTTGACGAAGACGCCGTTGAGCGCATGGCGCGGCGCGTCGCTCCAGAAAAAGTCGCCGCCATGCGGCGCGCCGAGGAACAGCAGCGCGACCAGCACCGCCAGCGCGAGCGGCGGCACCCACTCGTCGTGTCGAGCGCTCACGCCGCGTCCGCCGGGCCGCCCCAAGGAGGTGGCAAGTCAATGAACCGGAGCGGGCACCGCCCGCGAACCGTGGTCGCCCCCTTCCGTGGGAAGGGGGTCGGGGGGAAGCTGCTCATGCGAGGCGGATGAAATGCGCGGCCAGCATCACCAGCAGCATCGCGAAGACCGTGACGCGGCTGCCGCGATCCTTGATCGCATACACCACCGGGTCGTCATGCATCTCGCCACGCGAGGTCTTCACCCACAGCCGCGAGAGCCAATACGTGAGACCGATGGCGACCAGCCAGAGCAGCTGCGGCGTGGCGTAGCGCGCCTGCGTTTCCGGCGCGCTGATGAACAACCCGAAGACCACGACGGCCGACAGCGCGGCACCGACGCCCAGCGGCCACAGCACCACTAGGTCGCTGACGCGGTAGTCGCGTCCACGCGAGGCCGCGGTGCCTGCCTCCTGCAGCGTCACCAGTTCGGCGCAGCGCTTGACCAGCGCGAGGCTGAGGAACACGAACACCGAAAACGCCAGCAGCCACGAGCTGGTGCTGATGCCCACGGCCACCGAGCCGGCGAGGATGCGCAGCGTGTAGAGCAGCGAGAGCATGATGACGTCGATCAGCACGTATTCCTTGAGCACCCAGCTGTAGGCGCTGGTCAGCACCAGATACGCCAGCAGCATGACGAGGAAACCCTTCGACACGAATGCGGCGGCGACCAGCGCGACGAGCAGCATGGCACCGGCGACGGCGATGCCCAGCGGGATCGGCAGCGTCGCGCTGGCGAAGGGCCGGGCGCGCTTGCGCGGGTGGACGCGATCGTTGTCGAGGTCCCACAGGTCGTTGACCACATAGGTGGCCGAGGCGGCGAACGAGAAGGAGAAGAACGCCACGAACATCCATGCGACCTTCGCCGGATCGGTAAACGCGAAGGCGGTGAGCAGCGGCACGAACAGCAGCAGGTTCTTCAGCCACTGATGCACGCGCAGCGCCTTCAGCCAGACCTTGGGGCCCGCGCTCGCGCCGGCGAACTCGCGTTCCACCGGCACGGCAGCGCGCACCGTCGCGGCGATGGCAGGCGCGACATCCACCAGCACGGCGGCACGGGCGGCGCGCCAGATCGGCAGGTCGGCGCGCGCGTCGCCCGCGTAGACGAAATCGTCGCCGAATCGTTCGCGGATGGCGGCGAGCTTTGCCGTGCCTTTGAGGTTGCGCCCGGCCTCGGTGGCGATGACTTCGTCGAAGAGGCCCAGATGCGTGGCGACCGCATCGGCGATCGAGCGGTGCGCGGCGGTGGCCAGCACCAGCCGGCGCCCCGCCGACTTCTGTTCGCGCAGCCAGGCCAGCAGCTCATCGCGCCACGGCAGCGTATCGACCGCCAGCGTCACGCGCTCGGCGATGGCGTCCTTCAACGCCGCACGCCCCTGAAGCAGCCACAGCGGCAGCCGCAGCAGATTCAGCGGTGTTTGCTTGACGAGCCGGATCGCCGATTCGACGAGCGTGTCGGTGGCGGTCAGCGTGCCGTCGAGATCGACGACCAGCGGCGGGGCAGCGGCTTCCAAGCCGGTCAACGGGCGTTGATGACGCGCACGCGGATGACGTGCGCGACGCCGCGGATGGCCTCGACGACGACCTCGCTCGGCGCCTGTTCGACGTCGATGAGGTTGTAGGCCAGTTCGGCGCGGCTCTTGTTCATCATGTCGAGGACATTCACCTTGTGCTCGGCGAGGATGGACAGGACGTGGCCGAGCACGCCGGAGACGTTGTCGTTCGAGAAGGTGATGCGCGCGGCGCCCGGCGCCAAGGGCATGGAGACGGCCGGGAAGTTCACCGAGTTGACGATGTTGCCGTTCTCGAGGAAATCCATCAGTTGCGTCGCCGCCATGACGGCGCAGTTCTCTTCCGATTCTTCGGTGCTGGCGCCGATGTGCGGCATGGCAATGACATCGTCGCGGCCCAGCAGGCCCGGCTCGGGAAAATCGCAGACGTAGCGGCCCAGCCGCCTGGCATCCAGGCTGCGCACGACCGCATGGGCATCGACGATGCTTTCGCGGGCGAAGTTGAGCAGCACGGCGCCGGGCTTGACGGCCTTGAGCGCATCGTCGTTGACGAGGTGTTTGGTGGCGGCCAGCGCCGGCACGTGCAGCGTGACGTAATCGGCGCGCGCGAGCAGCGACGAAAGGTTCTCGGCGCGGGCGACGGCGTTGGACAGCCGCCATGCCGCCTCGATGGACAGTGCCGGGTCGTAGCCGATGACCTTCATGCCCAGCGCCAGCGCCATGTCGGCGACCATCGAGCCGATGGCGCCGAGGCCGACGACGCCGAGCGTCTTGCCCTTCAGCTCGCCGCCGACGAAGCGCGATTTCTCCTTCTCCAGCCGGGCGGCCATCGCTTCGGCGTCGGTCATCTCGATCAGCGATTGCGCATAGGCGATGCCGGGCAGGATGCCGCGCGTGGCCAGCATCATGCCGACCATGACCAGCTCCTTGACGGCGTTGGCGTTTGCCCCGGGCGTGTTGAAGACGACGATGCCGCGTTTGCTGTAGGCCGCCACCGGCACGTTGTTCACGCCGGCGCCGGCGCGTGCGGCCGCGATCAGCGTATCGGGCACGGCTTCGTCGTGCAGCACCTGGCTGCGCAGCATGAAGGCATCCGGATGGCCGATGTCGCCACCGACTTCGTACTGGTCGCGCGGGAACTGTTCGAGCCCCTTGACCGAAATCTTGTTGTAGGTGCGGATCTTGTACATGGCGCTTAACCCTTCGCCTGCCCGTAGGCCCATGTCAGCCACGGCATCAGCGCCTGAAGGTCGGCGGTCTCGACCGTGGCGCCGCACCAGATGCGGATGCCGGCCGGTGCGTCCTTGTAGGCGCCGATGTCGAAGGCGACGCCCTCGGTGTCGAGCAGCTTGACGGCCTTCTTGACCTGCTCGGCGTCGAGCTTGAGCGACAGGCAGACGCTGGTGTTCGAGCGCGTCGCCGGGTCCTTGGCGAGGAAGTCGATCCAGTCGTTGGCGGCGACGAAATCGGCGATCACCTTGAGGTTGGCCTCGCTGCGGGCGATGGTGCCGCTGATGCCGCCAAGGCCATCGACCCATTTCAGCGCGTCGAGGTAGTCGGCCACGCAGAGCATCGACGGCGTATTGATCGTCTCGCCCTTGAACAGGCCCTCGGTGAGCTTGCCGCCGGAGGTCATGCGGAAGATCTTCGGCAGCGGCCAGGACGGCACGTAGCTCTCCAGCCGGGCGACGGCGCGCGGGCCGAGGATCAGCATGCCGTGGCCGCCTTCGCCGCCGAGCACCTTCTGCCACGAGTAGGTCACCACATCGAGCTTGGCCCACGGCAGGTCCATCGCGAATACCGCCGAGGTCGCATCGCAGATCGTCAGGCCGGCGCGGTCGTCCGGAATCCAGTCGCCGTTCGGCACCTTGACACCCGAGGTGGTGCCGTTCCAAGTGAACACCACGTCGTTGTCGAAATTGACCTTGGCCAGATCGACGATCTCGCCGTAGCCGGCCTCATGCCTGGTGACGTTGGGCAGCTTGAGCTGCTTGACGATGTCGTTCACCCAGCCGGCGCCGAAGGACTCCCACGCCAGCGCATCGACGCCGCGCGCGCCCAGCATCGACCACAGCACCATCTCGACGGCGCCGGTGTCGGAGGCCGGAACCACGGCAACGCGGTAATCGGCCGGCAGGCCGAGGATGCGCGCCGTTTCGCTGCAGGCGGCGCCGAGCACCTTCTTGCCCAGCGACGAGCGGTGCGAGCGGCCCAGCACGTCGAGCTGCAGTTTGGAAACGTCGTAGCCCGGGCGCTTGGCGCAGGGGCCTGAAGAGAAGTTGGGATTGCGGGGTTTGACAGTGGGTTGCATGGCAGGATCGAACGAAGGAAGAAAGCGGGGCCGGCCGGGGGCCGGTAACGCCCCGATTCTAGCGCCCCGCCATGACGGCGCCGTGCCACCACCACTGTAGTTTGGCGCGTATGGCCCGATCGCGGAAAACCGTCGCGGACGCTCCGCGCGGCTTGCCAGCGGCATTCCCGCTACGTTCAACCCGTTCATTCACTCCGCGGGGAACACCGCTGCGCCGCGCTGGGTTGGGAGTGGTGCGGGCGGGAGAGGCTGCTATCGACCCGTTGCCGTCATTCGCTGTCGCCGTGGGGCAACGGCAGGTACCGGAGTAGAGCTGTTGCCCGTCACCGCTAGTCGCCGACGGCACAATGTACATCCACTATCAAGCTACATCTGGTCAGTTGAAAACTGTGGGCTGTCAAAGATTGTTGCAGACGCGTTTAAGGTCGATTCCATGGTTCCCGTTCTTCCGATATTTCAGCAGCTTCGATTTCACGATCCAGGTCGACAATTTCATCTTCGATCCACGCCATCACGTTCACATCAAACCCGCGACTCAACCAAACACGCAACCGATCACGCCGCCCTCTCAAATGCTTGCTCCTCGGCCCAGTCCAGCCTCCCGAGCCAAAGTTACAGCTTATCGCTACCGCGACACCTTTCGTAGTTCGATAGCTTTCCAGCAACGCTCTAGTCAACTCGCCGCCAAATTTGTCATCCAGCGAATTGGCTGCGCAATGCGCAATCATGGAAGCCCGCGCCTCCGCATCCTGAGCGACCCAGTCCATAACCATTTGCGCAGGAAATTCGGCAATTGGAGGTGCTAAATTTTTCTCTCCAAATCCGCCAATTCCACCCTTCAGCCAATTAAGTAAATCACCTCTCCATTTCGGCGCTGGTTCGAGCAGTTGTGCGGAAATGATCTCCCAAGCCCCCGCTGGATTGATCTTGCACAGCGAGTGTGCCAAAGGCTCGACCTCCCGGTCATAACTCAGACTATAGTCATCGCCCATTTTTCGCAGCAATACATCAAGCAAGGGCATGGCTTTCGCTGGATCGCGCTCAACCAGCCTCTTACAGACACCATTCCAGTAATAGGAATGCATGGTGTCGCGATGTTCTTCGAAATGTACTTGCTCCGTTATCACTCTGAACACGAAGTCAGAATCCACCAGCCATTCATTCCGTTCCAGTATCTGATAGAGCAGATCGACCAGCACAAATGCAGAAACCTGATCTTCACGGCCGGCAAGCAATGACAGGAGTCGAGCCAAGCTAGCTTGAGAAGCTGACTGCCAGCTCATGCCATAACAGAGACTGCGAAAATAGCCGGCATCTATCCAGCCGGCCTCGAACGCATCCATGCATGCATTCAGCACACAGTCGTCAGCGCCGGAACGCCAAGCCAGATCGGCCCCGCGTTTGGACGTATCCTTGCTCGCCAGCAAACCAAGCAAGACTTGCTGCCATTTATCCGGATCACATTCCCTGAGTCCCGCAAGATACCCACCAAGACATTGGGAGTTTATGGCGTCGCCATCAAATTCAAGCATGGGCAAAAGGCGTCGATTGTTCGTGTCCATGGCACACAGGGACTGCCCAAAAGCGAACAATGCCGCAGTTTCCGTAGTGCCTCCGACAAGCTTCGGCAACAGACATGCAAAATCTTCGTCGCTTCCTGCCACACGGGCTGCCAAGGCACGCACCAGCTTTCTCGGACGAGTGTGATCGCGTAGCTTGCCTTCGAGGCTATAGTCTTCCCACTCGTCCCAAGTCGTATCCAGCACATAACGCTGAAAACGGGATTCCAAGCTGCGCCTTGCAAGTTGCCCCTCCAGTCGGCGCAGCCTGAAATGTACCGATTGATCCTCCTCGTCGCGATGCCATCTGGCCCGTTGAATAAAGAAATGATTCAGCCGTCGAATATCGGTAGCCGAGTCATCTGCGATTTGTTCGAGCACGGAAAGCACTTCTTCCCTATGTGCATGAATTCTTAGCTGCTCAGTTGCGGCAACGATAATTGTCGAGTTAGCCTCCCTGCGCAAAGCATCCAACCAACCCCGTGTCTCGTTAATCAGGCAATCCCAATAAGCTCGAAATGCAGCCCACCATTCGCCATAGGTCTGTGGGCGCCAGAGCGCAGCCCGTTCCTTAAGCCCTTGAAATTCAGGTCCCACCATCCTGAATCCCCGTCCCGATACTTCAAGCGCGGATTCTGCCACTTTGAGCCCAAGGCGCCTCAGGTCATCATCGCCTGAGCGCAGCAGTTCCAGCAAAATCGGCAATCGTTCAACTGGACTGGCCTCGGTGGCTGCATTTTCAGGACCGATGCGAAACAATCCCAATAACGTACCCGTTGAATTATTGCTGTTCTTCGCATTTTCGGTGACAGCCAACTGAACCAGCACTCTGGCCGCACGAATAAATGTAGGCGTCCAGACGGCAATTTTCTCCAGCGTCCAGACGATTTGCTGTCGCCCACCTTCGAAGGCGCGAAGTTCATCTCGCGACCAGGCACCGAAAGTTCGCTCGATCAATGCGAGCGTTGCATCCGGATCGGCTTCGGCGAGAGTAGAGAGGAAAGAGGTGCCTTTATCCGAGCAGAGAAAATCACGGCTGGCATAAACCCCATCCCTACGAAGGATGTCACGAACAACCGGTGCGGCGCTGGTGCCATGGGCAAACTGAAACATATCCATAAACCAGCCATGCAATGAAACCGGCATTTCCTCAAAAGCCCGGGCAAAATCGAAACCGCGACCGTACCAGTGCCAATATTCGCGCCACAAGTGGATGTGCAGTGCCCAAGGAACGATGAATAAGGTTCGGTCTCCCTGAAGAATGCGCCGATCACGCAACGTTTGCACGATCTCCTGGAACCTCGGCCATGTCACCGTGTTATCAGAACGTGCAACCAGTTTGGCGATGTACTCCGCTTCGTTTCCTACCGGAGCTTCAAAACCAAATCGGGTAAACAAGGCGATGTGCCGCATGACCAGTGCGATTTGACGAGCCTCATCGCCTTGCTGATGGGTATATCCGAAAAGGAATCGATCCCAGATAGGTACGGTGGCTGGCGACTTCAGAATGTCTTCCGGATTTGCTGCCAGGTTCTCGCCGACCGCTTGAGCCACTCGCGGAGAGCCTTCACACATCTTCACCCAACGATCAATGTCTATATTCTCGCCAACATGACTCTGGAGAATCTGCTTGATGGTCTGGTCCGGCAGTCGAGGGGCAGAAATGTGCTCAATCTCGGAATCGCGGCTCCGGTCCGGCCCGTGATCCAAGCTGATTAACTTCAGCGCTCCGCAACGGTTCCTGAGATGCCCCCATATCTCAGACATCTCCCGCTCAGAAAGCTCATCCAAAACTAGGATAAGCGGATATTTGGGCATTTCGCGCAACAGCTCACGGAACAATTTTGTTTGCGAAAACCGCGCACCATGCTGCACATAAAGAACGCTAGAAGAGATTTCTTCTGTGCGAACAGTCTCTAACACCAGACGAGTTTTCCCAATCCCCGGCTCACCCAGCAACCGGATGTGCTTTATCTCGCCCTGTAACTTCTCCCGGAGCAAGTCGACCAACTTTGCCTGATCGTCCGAAAGAACAACCGGATTGCTCATGTGCGCATGTTGCGACCATTCGGATACCGACAAGAAATCATCGTCAGCACTTCCCAACAGGGAAAGACGCAACGATGGATAGCGATCAAAATATGGCGCGATCTGGCTTTGCCCAAATACATCAACCCGATCACCTGCATCCGAAAAACCCAACTGCTTAAACAAATCGACAAGCTGGTTGCGGCTGTCATTTCGTTGTCCAGGTGTAAGGTCAAGACCAAAGCAGATCAATACATAGTGACCGCCAGCCTCCAGCGTCCGCCTAACTTCAGATGCCAATTCGCCGTCTGCCATAAACAGCTCATTTTTCAGTGAGCTAATTCGCCATGGCTTGAATGACGTCCCCGTCTTAAGCTGAAATCCATTCCGCCCCAATTTGAAGAAAGTATCTGGAGGCAAAGAACCTGTTAATTCAACCTGCGCATCAACTCCTCCATCAGGGACGTACAAATTGGCTGAAATAGTTATCGCGTCCGGCTTTAACCCAACATATCTTGCCTCGCAATACAGTAGTTCGCGGAAACGAGTAACTGCGGTTTCGGCACTTAGGCCGCCAAGCAGTTGAGGATCAAGAGGTTCAATAATATTCATATCAGTTTGAACGGCCA
The DNA here is from genome assembly GCA_044230495.1 of Rhodocyclaceae bacterium. Classification (GTDB taxonomy): domain Bacteria; phylum Pseudomonadota; class Gammaproteobacteria; order Burkholderiales; family Rhodocyclaceae; genus JADJEF01. Next base: position 6,689 of record JBGARB010000006.1, on the reverse strand, counting down.
GCGAGTAATAGGGCAGACCACGGATTTCGACTGACTGCTTGTAGCGCGAAAACGAAACTACATTACGTGAAGAACGAACTTCGGCAAAGGACGAGTTGCTCGCGTAGACAATGTGACAACTTTCGGTGCGAACCGGCCGCTCGAATGATGGCGCAATCACGCTGCCACATGACCGCAGTTGGCCGAACGCGGACGGCAAGCGCCTTGCCCCTCCGTCACAATCGCCGTCCTACCACGACTGTAGTTTCGCGCTGACGCATCAATGCGCGGGCGGGGTGCTCCGCGCAGCGAAGTAAAGAAGGAGCCGCCGGAGGCGGCGGGTGACATGAGCAGAGCGGCGCGCACGCCGCAGCGCGCCGCGATGACTTGCGCATTCAGTCTCCATGTGCGCGCAACCGCCGTATCACCATCACTGTAGTTTCGAAGCCCCCCAAAGAAGAACGCCCCGCGCGAAGGCGGGGCGTTGCCTGCCGGCAGGCGAACGGGATTACTTGCCGAACGGTGTCGGCCGCGGGGTCCTGTCGGTCGAGGGTGGCAGCACGGGCAGCGCGAAGTTGGGTTGATCGCCGGTGAGCGTCTTGAGGAAGGCGACCACCTTGGCGTTTTCGTCGGCGGTGAACTTCTTGCCCAGTTGCAGGCGGCCCATGACATCCACGGCTTCGGTCAGCGTGTTTGCGGCGCCGTCGTGGAAGTACGGATACGTCATTTCGACGTTGCGCAGCGTCGGCACCTTGAAGCTGAAGCGGTCGATCTCCTTGCCGGTCACCGAGCTGCGGCCTTCGGCCGGGCTCTGCGCCTTGTAGGCCGAGACGACGCCCATCTTCTGGAACGAATTGCCGCCCACCGCCTCGCCGTTGTGGCAGGCGACGCAGCCGCTTTCCTTGAACAGCTTGTAGCCGGCCTTTTCGTCGGCGGAGAGCGCATCGGCCTTGCCCAGCAGCCATTGGTCGAAGCGCGAGTTCGGCGTCACCAGCGTCTTCTCGAATTCCGCGATGGCCAGCGTGACCTGGTCGATGTCGATCTTGTCCTTGCCGAACACCTGCTTGAATTCGCGCACGTAGGCCGGGATCGATTCGATGACGCCGATGGCCAGCGTGTGCGTGAAGGCCATCTCGCCCGGATTGGCGATCGGGCCGCCCGCCTGTGCCTTCAGGTCGGCGGCGCGGCCGTCCCAGAACTGCGCGACGTTGAGGCTGGAGTTGAGCACCGTCGGCGCGTTGATCGGGCCCTGCTGCCATTTGTCGCCGATCGAGGTCGGCAGGTTGTCGGTGCCGCCCATCGACAGGTTGTGGCACGAATTGCAGGAAATGAAGCCGGACTTCGACAGCCGCGGGTCGAAATACAACTTCTTGCCCAGCTCGACCATGCCCAGGTTGATTTGCCTGGGCGGCTTGATCGGCGAGATCGGTTCGTCGGCGGCGCGGGCGATGCCGCCGGCCATCGTCATTGCCGCCAGCGCGGCGGCGAGCATGCGCATTCTCATGGGGGACTCCTTCGTGGTTGAAAGGTTTCGTTGCAATGCACGATACCCCTGCTATCATGCGGGGTGTTGACGTAACTCAATGATTTATAATTAGATTTTTGCTATATTTCAATTAGCCAAAAGCTATTCGGGCCCAAAATGAAACTCACTGCCCTGCGTTATCTGGTGGCCTTCGCCGACGAAGGCGCGATGAACCGCGCGGCCGAGCGCTGCCATGTCAGCCAGCCGACCCTGAGCGTCGCCCTGCAGCATCTCGAGGCCGAACTCGGCGTGGCGCTGATCGAGCGTACGAAGGGCCATGTCGCGCTCACCGACATCGGCTGGCAGGTCGTCGCGCAGGCGCGCAAGACGCTGGACGAGGCGCGGCGCATCGAGCTGGTGGCGCAGGTGGGCAAGGACCCGCTCGGCGGCGATTTCCGCCTCGGCATCATCCACACCATCGGGCCCTACCTGCTGCCGCACCTGATCGCCGGCCTGCAGCGGCATGCGCCGCAGACGCACCTGTTCATCGAAGAGAGCATGACGGCGCTGCTGACCGACAACCTCAAGTACGGCACCGTCGATGCGGCGATCATCGCCATGCCGTTCGACGTGTCCGGACTGCGCGTGCGCCCGCTCTACGACGAGGCGTTCGAGGTCATCGTGCCCAGGGGCCATCGCCTGGCCAGGCGCAAGAGCGTCACCGCCGCCGACCTCGCCGACGAAAACGTGCTCGTCCTCAAGGCCGGCAACTGCTTTCGCGAACAGGTGCTCGACGCCTGCCCCGAGATCAGCCATGCCGAAGGACATCTGCACGAAGGCCATTCCATCGAGACCGTGCGCTGCATGGTGGCCTCGGGCTATGGTATCTCCGTGCTGCCCGCCGGCTGCCTGGGTGGCATCTACGCCAACGATCTGGTCGCCGCCATTCCTTTCGCACCGCCGGCGCCGTTCCGTCGCGTTGCCGTGGCGTGGCGCAACGGCTTCACGCGCATGGCGGTGATCGACGCCATCGTCGCCGCCGTCGGCACCATTGCGCATCCGGCGTATCAGCAGGTGGCTTGAGCGCGCAAGCGCCGTGCCACCACGACTGTAGTTTGCTTGGAGCGGCTCGATCACGCAAAACCGTCGCGGCAATTCCGCGCGGCTTGCCAGCGGCATTCCCGCTCCGTTCAACCAGTTCATTCACTCCGCGGGGAACACCGCTGCGCCGCGCTGTGCGAGGAGTGATGTGGGCGGGGTGCGGCGGCTATCGACCCAAAGCCGAAGTAGCGCGATAGGGATATCCGACGATCAACGTGCTGGCCCAATGGAGCGCGGACAGCTTCGGGTACGCCCGCTCTTGACCGAATGCAGACGGCAATGTCGTTACCACTACGTCACAGTCGCCGACTCACCACGACTGTCGTTTCGCGCTGACGCAACAAAGCGCGGGCGGGGTGCTCCGCGCAGCGAGGTAAGAGGGGGAGCCGCCGGAGGCGGCGGAGGACACGAGCAGAGCGGAGCCCCCGGCGCAGCGCGCCGCGATGACATCCGCACGGCGCTCGCGTGCTACTCGCCCAGATACGCCGCGCGCACGCGTGAATCGGCGAGCAGGTTGGCGGCGTTGTCGGCGATGGTGATGCGGCCGCTTTCCATGACGTAGCCGCGCGAGCAGATCTGCAGCGCCAGCCTGGCGTTCTGTTCGACGAGCAGGATGGTCACGCCTTGCGCGGCGACATCGCGCACGACTTCGAAGATCTTGTCGACCATGATCGGCGACAGGCCCATCGAAGGCTCGTCGAGCAGCAACAGCTTGGGGCGGCCCATCAGCGCGCGGCCGATGGCGAGCATCTGCTGCTCGCCGCCGGAGAGGGTGCCGGCGACCTGCGCCGCGCGCTCCTTGAGCCGCGGCAGCATCTCGAAGATGCGCGCGAGGTCGTCGGCGATGACCGGCTTGTCGTTGCGATGGTAGGCGCCCATGACGAGGTTCTCGTGCACCGTCAGCCGCGCGAAGATGCCGCGGCCCTCGGGCACCAGCGCAAGGCCCTTGGAGATCAGCGCATGGCCGGGCAGTGCGTCGATGCGCTCGGCGCCGTAGTGGATTTCGCCCTTGCTGGGCAGCATGCGCGCCAGCGCCTTCAGCGTGGAGGTCTTGCCGGCGCCGTTGGAGCCGATCATGCAGACCATCTCGCCGGTCTCGACGGCGAAGGAAATGCCCTTCACGGCAGCGATGCCGCCGTAGCGCACTTCGAGGTTCAGCGCTTCAATGAGTGCTTGTGCCAATGTAGGCCTCGATGACCTTGGGATCGGCGCGCACGATGGCCGGCACGTCCTCGGCGATTTTCTGCCCGTAGTCGAGCACGGCGACGCGGTCGCACAGCCCCATGACGAGCTTGACGTCGTGCTCGATCAGCAGCACGGTGAGTCCGTCGGCGCGCATGCCTTCGACCAGCGTGCGCAGGGCGGCGGTTTCGGTGGCGTTCATGCCGGCGGCCGGTTCGTCGAGCGCCAGCAGCACGGGCTCGGTGGCCAGCGCCCGGGCGATCTCCAGGCGGCGCTGGTCGCCGTACGACAGATGTCGCGCCAGATCGTTGGCGCGATCGGCGATGCCGACGTAATGCAGCAGCTCGTCGGCACGGCGGCGGATCGCGGCTTCCTCGGTGCGCTCGGCCGGCGTGCGCAGGATCGCGCCGAAAACGGTCTGGTGCGTGCGCACGTGGCGGCCGACCATGACGTTCTCGATGGCGGTCATGTTGCCGAACAGGCGGATGTTCTGGAAGGTGCGCGCGATGCCGGCCTTCGCCACCTCGTGCGGGCTGGACAGCTCCAGCGGGCCGCCGGCGAACAGCACCTCGCCGCCGTCGCGCTGGTAAAGGCCGGTGAGCACGTTGAAGAAGGTGGTCTTGCCGGCGCCGTTGGGGCCGATGAGGCCGTAGATCTCGTTCTTGCGGATGGTCAGCGAGACATCCTTCAGCGCATGGACGCCGCCGAAGCGCTTGCCGACATTTTTCGCCTCGAGGAGGATGTCGCTCATGCGTGCCCTGCCGCTTGACTGGTGTCGTGCATCCCGCGCGCGGGCGCTTCGCCCCCGCCTACGGCGGGTCCCCCTCCGCTGCGCGCGGTCGCGCCGCCGAAGCGCTTGCCGACATTTTTCGCCTCGAGCAGCACGTCATTCATGCGGTGTCGGCCTTTGCCGCTTCGGCCATCTCGCGGCGATGGCGGGTTTCCGGGAACAGCCCGGCCGGCATGAAACGCATGGTCAGCACCAGCGCAACGCCGAAGACCAGCATGCGCAGCACTTCGGGGTCGACCAGCATCCGGCCGAACAGCCAGGTCTGCACCGGCTCGACGGTGTAGCGCAGCACTTCGGGCATGAACGACAGCAGCACGGCGCCGGCGATGACGCCCCAGATGTTGCCCATGCCGCCGAGCACCACCATGGCGAGGATCATCACGGATTCGTTGAGCACAAAGCTCTCCGGGCTGACGAAGCCCTGGATGGCGGCGAACATGCCGCCGGCGATGCCGCCGAACGACGCCCCCATGGCGAAGGCCAGTAGCTTGATATTGCGCGTATTGATGCCGCAGGCCTTGGCGGCGACTTCATCCTCGCGGATCGCCACCCAGGCGCGGCCGATGCGCGAATCCTGCAATCGCCGGTTGATGACGATGACCGCCAGCAGCACGCCGAGCAGCAGGTAGTAGTACTTGATCGGGCCGCTGAAGATCAGCCCGCCGAGAACGTCGCTGCGGCCGAAATCGAACGGCCCGAGCTTGAACGAATCGATCAGCGTGATGCCCTTCGGGCCGTTGGTGACGTTGATCGGGTTCGACAGGTTGTTCATGAAAATGCGCACGATCTCGCCGAAGCCCAGCGTGACGATGGCGAGGTAGTCGCCGCGCAGGCGCAGCGTCGGCGCGCCGAGCACGACGCCGGCGACGCAGGCGAGCAGCGCGCCGAGCGGCAGGATCGCCCAGAACGGCAGATGCAAGTTGAAATGCGGCGAAGCCAGCAGCGCATACACGTAGGCGCCGACGGCATAGAACGCCACGTAGCCCAGGTCGAGCAGGCCGGCGAAGCCGACGACGATGTTGAGGCCGAGCGAGAGCAGCACGAACAGCACGGCGAAATTGGTGATGCGCACCCAGGCCGTGCCGACCGACGCCAGCACGAAGGGCAGCAGCAGCAATGCCACCGCGACGGCGGCAAAGCCGACCTTGTCGCGCGCCGGGAGCTGGCGGAACCAATCCATCAGGCGCGCTCCGAGACCCGCTCGCCGAGCAGCCCGGAGGGCCGGAAGACGAGCACGAGAATCAGCATGACGAAGGCGAAGACGTCCTGGTAGTTGCTGCCGAAGAGGACGAAGTTGCCGCCGTCGAGGCAGCGTTCGCCGAGCATGCCCGAGACGCCGGGCCAGCGGCACAGGTCGGTCAGGTCGCCGATGTAACCGGTGCCGAAGGCCTCGACGAGGCCGAGCAGCAGGCCGCCGACCATGGCGCCGGCGAGGTTGCCGATGCCTCCGAGCACCGCCGCCGAGAAGGCCTTGAGGCCGAGCGTGAAGCCCATCGTGTAGTGGGCGATGCCGTAATAGGTGCCGAACATCACGCCGGCCACGGCGCCGAGTGCGGCGCCGATGACGAAGGTGGCAGCGATCACGCGGTCGGCGTTGATGCCCATCAGCCCGGCGATGCGCACGTCTTCGGCGGTGGCGCGGATGGCGATGCCGAAGCGCGTGCGATAGACGAACCAGGTCAGGCCGCCCATCATCGCCAGCGACAGCCCGATGATGGCGATCTGCACGCCGCTGATCGACGCACCGCCGATGGGGATCACCGGGTTGTCCATGATCTGCGGGAAGGCCACCGGATTGCGCCCCCACACCAGCAGCGCCAGATGCTGCAGGATGATCGACATGCCGATCGCGGTGATCAGCGGTGCCAGGCGCGGCGCGTGGCGCAGCGGCCGGTAGGCCAGGCGTTCGAGCAGGTAGCCGATCGTCATGCAGGCGGGGATCGCCGCGACGATGCCGGCGAGCACGATCGCGCCGGCCGGCAGGCCGCTGCCGGCCAGCGCCACGATCACCGAGAAGGCGACCATGCAGCCGATCATCACCACCTCGCCGTGGGCGAAGTTGATGAGCTGGATGACGCCATACACCATCGTGTAGCCGAGCGCGACGACGGCATACACGCTGCCCGTGGTCAGGCCATTGACGAGTTGTTGCAGGAAGATGTCCACGCCGCG
>JBGARB010000064.1:0-14379 GCA_044230495.1 Rhodocyclaceae bacterium | reverse complement strand
CCAGCTGCTGCTCAAGGCGGGCACCAATGCCGTCGGCCATTTCGAGTTCCACGTCGACAACATCGTGCCCATCGGCCTCAAGCTCGGCTTGCAGCCCTACATCCTCGGCGGCATGGTCTGCTATGCGGTCAGCCTGGTGATCTGGATCATGGCGCTCTCGCGCGTGCCGGTGTCCATTGCCTACCCGATGCTGTCGATCGGCTACGTCATCAACGCCTTCGTCGCCTGGCAGTGGTTCGGCGAGGCGCTCGCGGCACAAAAACTGCTCGGCATCGGCTTCATCATCGTCGGCGTGGTGCTGGTGACGCGCTCATGAAGCTGGCGCTGCGCATCGTCGTCGATACTTATCGCGGCACGCTGTTGGGCGTGCCCCGGCTACTGGAGATCCTCCAGCGCCATGGCGTACAGGCGACCTTTCTGTTCTCGCTCGGCCCCGACCATACCGGTCGTGCCGTCGGCCAGATGCTGCGCGCCGGCAACGCGCGGGCGGCGTGGCACACGCAGGCGAAATCGCGCTATGGCGTCAAGTCGCTGTTCTACGGCACGCTGCTGCCGGCGCCGGATATCGGCCGCCGCTGCGCGGACGGCATGCGCTCCGTTGCCGACGCCGGCCACGAGGTGGCCATCCATGCATGGGACCGCGTGCGCTGGCTGCGCAACGCCGAACAGGCCGACGCCGCGTGGACCGAGCGCGAGATGCGTCGCGCGCAGACACGGTTTGCCGAGATCTTCGGCCGCGAATCGCCCGGCCATGGCGCGGCCGGCTGGCAAATGAACGCCCATGCGCTGCGCCTGACGCAGCGGCTGGGCTTCGCGTGGGCATCGGATTGCCGCGGCACGCATCCGTTCATGCCGGTATGGCGCGGCGAGCCGATCCACTGCCCGCAATTGCCGACGACGCTGCCGACGCTGGGCGAACTCATCGCGGCCGGCGAATACGTCCCGGACGACCTGCACCGGCCGCTGCTCAAGGCGACGGTGGATGTCCCGGCCGGCGGCCACGTGCATACTGTGCATGCCGAACTTGAAGGCATCGGCTTCGCGGCGGTATTCGAGCGGCTGCTCGAAGGCTGGCGCGATCAGGGCTATGCGTTGGTCGGCCTGGGCGAGCTGTTCGCGTCGCTCGATGCCGACACGTTGCCCCGCCACGACATCGTGCGCGGCACCCTGCCCGGCCGCAGCGCGCCGCTGATGCTGCAAGGCGAGGCGTTTCTCTCTTCATGGAAGGAAGTCGCATGAGTGCATACCCCCCACCCCCCTTGCCAAGCAAGGGGGTGACCACGGTTCGCCGCACGGCGACTCCAAGTCCAGCGCGGCGCCCTCCTTGGGGCGGCCCGGCGGAGGTCGCATGAGTGCCAGCCCTCCGCCGTCGGTCGTCGGCCTCGCCGTCCCCGATTTCACCGCCGCCTGCACCGGCGCGCCATTTTCGCTGGTCGCCGAGCGTGGGCATGCGGTGGTGATCTACTTCTACCCCAAGGACAACACGCCGGGCTGCACCACCGAAGCCATGCAATTTCGCGACCTGCACGGCGAATTCACCGCCGCCGGCGCGCGCGTGCTCGGCGTCTCGCGCGATTCGCTGAAAAGCCATGAGGGCTTCCGCGCCAAATTCGGCCTGCCCTTCGATCTGATCTCCGACGGCGACGAGTCGGTGTGCCGGATGTTCGACGTCATCAAGGCCAAGACGCTGTATGGCAAGCAGGTGATCGGCATCGAGCGCAGCACCTTCCTGATCGACGCCAGCGGCGTGCTGCGCCGCGAATGGCGCAAGGTGAAGGCCGACGGCCATGCGGCCGAAGTGCTGGCAGCGGTGCGCACGCTCGCTTGGTCATGACGCGGGCGTGACACCAACGCCCGGCTAATCGCCGATCTGCGGCTGGTAAACCAGCCTCATTGCCGCCTTGGCCGCGGCCCCGCTGTCTATCGTTCGCTGATCGAACGCCATCACACCGGGGGACGCGCAGTGAATTCAAAGCGCCATCAGGCCGCCAAGCCGACCAAGGCCCGCATGACCAAGCTCTTCGTGCTCGACACCAACGTGCTGATGCACGACCCGAACAGCCTCTACCGCTTCGAAGAGCACGACCTGTTCGTGCCGATGATGACGCTCGAAGAGCTGGACGCGAACAAGAAGGGCATGTCGGAAGTCGCCCGCAACGCACGCCAGGCCAGCCGCATGCTCGACGAGATCGTCTCCGGTTTCGAGGACGACATCCACCGCGGCATCGAGCTGCAGGCGCCATCGCGGCAACTGGCCAGCGGCCGGCTGTTCCTGCAGACCGAAGCCATCAGCGGCGAGCTGCCGGCCTCCATGCCGACCGCCAAGGCCGACAACCAGATCCTCGGCGTCGTCATGCACCTGGGCCGGCAGTTCCCCAAGCGCAGCGTGATCCTGGTGTCGAAGGACATCAACATGCGCATCAAGGCCCGCGCGCTGGGCCTCGAGGCGCAGGACTATTTCAACGACAAGGTGCTGGAGGACACCGACCTCCTCTACACCGGCACGCGCGAGCTGCCCGGCGACTTCTGGGACACGCACGCCAAGGGTCTCGAATCGTGGAAGAAGGATTCGCGCACCTACTACCGCGTCAAGGGCCCGCTGGCCTCCGAGCTGCTGATCAACGAGTTCGTCTGGCAGGAAGGCCCGCAACCGCTGCAGGCATGGGTACGCTCGGCGCAGGGGCCGGTGGCGGAACTGGAAACGCTGGTTGATTACACGCACTTGAAAAATGCCGTCTGGGGCATCTGCGCGCGCAACCGCGAACAGAATTTCGCGCTCAACCTGCTGATGCATGCGGACATCGACTTCGTCACCTTGCTGGGCCAGGCCGGCACCGGCAAGACGCTGCTGACGCTGGCCTCGGCGCTGACGCAGACGCTGGAGCAGAAGCGCTTCTCCGAGATCATCATCACACGCGTGACCGTGCCGGTGGGCGAGGACATCGGTTTCCTGCCCGGTACCGAAGAAGAAAAGATGACGCCGTGGATGGGCGCACTGGAAGACAACCTCGACGTGCTCAACAAGCCCGCCGACGACCACGGCAGCACCGGCGGCACCTACGGTGGCGACTGGGGCCGCGCCGCGACGATGGATCTGATCCGCAGCCGCATCAAGATCAAGTCGCTGAACTTCATGCGCGGGCGCACCTTCATCAACAAATTCCTCATCATCGACGAGGCGCAGAACCTCACGCCCAAGCAGATGAAGACGCTCATCACCCGTGCCGGCCCCGGCACCAAGGTCGTCTGCCTGGGCAACATCGCGCAGATCGACACGCCCTACCTCACCGAGGGCAGCTCGGGCCTGACCTACGTCGTGGACCGCTTCAAGGGTTGGCCGCATTCGGGCCATGTGACGCTGCAGCGCGGCGAGCGTTCGCGCCTCGCCGACCACGCCGGCGACGTGCTGTAGCGGCAGGCGCCGTCCCGCCACCACTGTAGTTTGCGCTGAAGCCCCCGCGGCTTGCCAACACCGCTGCGCCGACGCGGCGTTGATCAGTAGCCGGAGCCGCCCTTGGCGAAATTCTGGAAGCGCGTGTATTCGCCGAGGAAGGTCAGCGGCACCGTACCCGTGGGGCCGTTGCGGTGCTTGCCGATGATGGCCTCGGCGGTGCCCTTGTCCTGCGTGTCGGGCTTGTAGTATTCCTCGCGGTACATCATCACGATGATGTCGGCATCCTGCTCGATGGCGCCGGATTCGCGCAAGTCGCTCATCAGCGGGCGCTTGTCGTTGCGCTCCTCGACCTTCCGCGACAACTGCGAGAGCGCGATGATCGGCACCTGCAGTTCCTTGGCAAGCGATTTGACCGAACGCGAGATTTCCGACAACTCGGTCGCGCGGTTCTCGTTTTCGCGCGAGGATGACATGAGCTGCAGGTAGTCGATGACGATCAGGCCCAGTTTGCCGGTCTTGCGGTAAAGCCGACGTGCGCGTGCGCGCAGTTCGGTGGGCGTGATGGCGCCGGTTTCGTCGATGTGGATCGGCGCTTCGTGCAGCTTGCCCAGCGCCATGGTCAGGCGCTCCCAGTCGTCATCGGTGAGGCGGCCGTTGCGAAGACGCGTCTGGTCGATGCGGCCGACCGACGACAGGAAACGCATGGCCAGCTGCGGGCCGGACATTTCAAGGCTGAAAATGCCGACGGGCAGACCGACATTGACGCCGACATGCTCGGCGATATTCATCGCAAACGCCGTCTTGCCCATCGACGGGCGGCCGGCGACGACGATCATGTCGCCCGGCTGCAGGCCCGAGGTGAGCTTGTCGAGGTCGGCGAAGCCGGTCGGAATGCCGGTGATGTCGCTGTCCGAATCGCGCGCCAGCAGCGCCTCGATCTGCTGCACGACCTGCCCGACCAGCGGCTGGATGGCGACGAAGCCCTCGCTGGTGCGTGCACCGGCTTCGGCGATCTCGAAAATCTTGCGCTCGGCATCGTCGAGCAACGTGCGCACGTCGCGGCCGGCGGCGTTGAGCGCGGAGCCGGCGATCTCGTCGCCGACGGTGACCAGCCGGCGCAGCACGGCGCGCTCGCGGACAATCTCGGCATAGCGGCGCACATTGGCGGCCGACGGCGTGGCGTTGGCGATTTCAGCCAGATAGGCGAGCCCGCCGGTCTGGTCAGCCTCGTTGCTATGCTCGATGGACTCGAACACCGTCACCACGTCGGCGGCGCGACCGGTCGATACCAGCTTGCCGATATGGCGGAAGATGCGCCGATGGTCGTCGCGATAGAAGTCGCCTTCGGCGACGATGTCGGCGACGCGATCCCAGGCGTCGTTGTCCAGCAGCAGGCCGCCGATCAGCGACTGCTCGGCCTCGATGGAGTGCGGCGGCAGTTTCAGCGCGGCGACGCTGTTGTCGCCGTTCGCGTTCTGCGTCGGGACATTCAGGCTACGCACTTGCGCCATGGCGTCATGCCTCCCGACGGGCCGCCCCAAGGGAGGCATGCGCCCCCTCGGGAGACAGCAAACGGATGTGAGCGTGAGGGATCATTGGGTCTCCTGCAATTGACGGGCAGTCTAGACACGATCATCGCGGACCGCGGTGGATAGCCTGTGCACAACCCGGTGGAAATGTTGGGGAACTTTGCGCAAGGCGGGAAATGCGCTGCGCAAAGAAAAAGGGCGGCTGCCTGCGGCAGCCGCCCTTCGTCGCGGATGCGGCAATCAGCTCTCGCCGACGACCGTCACCGTGATGTGGGCAACGAACTCACCGGTCAGCGCGACTTCGAGCGGGAAGTCGCCGGTGGCCTTGAGCGGGCCCTCGGGCAGACGGATCGCCGAACGCTCCACGGTGTGGCCCTGCTCGGCCAGCGCGGCGGCGATGTCGTGATTGCTCACCGAGCCGAACAGACGGCCGTCGACGCCCGCCTTGCGGGTCACCGTCACCGTCAGGCCTTCGAGCTTTTCGGCCTGCGCCTGTGCGGCTGCAAGCTTGTCGGCCTGAACCTTTTCAAGCTCGGCACGCTTCTCTTCGAAGTACTTCTTGTTCGCCTCGGTGGCGCGACGCGCCTTGCCGTGCGGGATCAGGAAATTGCGGGCATAGCCATCCTTGACCTTGACGATGTCGCCGAGCGAACCGAGGTTGATGACCTTTTCCATCAGAATCACTTGCATGTCGGTCTCCTCGGCTTACTGGTGCAGATCGGTGTAGGGCATCAGCGCCAGGAAGCGCGCGCGCTTGATGGCGGTGGACAACTGACGCTGGTAGCCGGTACGCGTGCCGGTGATGCGCGCCGGCATGATCTTGGCATTCTCGGTGATGAAATCCTTGAGGATTTCGACGTCCTTGTAATCCACCTGCTCGATCTTCTCGGCGGTGAAGCGGCAGAACTTGCGGCGCTTGAACAGGTTGTTGCGGCCCTTGTCGTCCTTGCGCTTGGTGTTGGTCTTGCTCTTGGGTTTGAAAGCCATGGTTTCAGTCCTCTATGAATTCGATGTGGGTCACGTGCAGTACCGGTGTGCGTCGTTTCAGGCTCCGCGCGGTGAGAAATCCGCTTGCCGCGACGGTATCCGCCCGAGCCTCGGCCGAAGCCAGCAGGTGTGCCGTGGCGCCGCTCGCGATGCACGCCATTTCGACCGTCACGGTTCTCGTCTGGCCTTGTTCGTCCTGCGCCGATTCATGCGCAATGACGAACTCGAGAACCGGGATGCCGGCCGGCGTGTAGCGCAGCGCGCCCCGCTCGCACAGCCTGCCCGCCAGGCGGGTCAGGTTGACGCGCGCATCAGGCAGCCGCCGCCTCCTCCTTGGGTGCCGGCTCGGTGGTCAGCGAGCGCGACTTCTCGTCCTTCATCATCGGCGACGGCGTGGTCACGGCCTTTTCCATCTTGACCGTGAGGTGGCGCAGCACCGCGTCGTTGTAGCGGAAGGCGTTTTCGAGTTCGTTCAGGGTCTCGCCGTCGCACTCGATGTTCATGAGCACGTAGTGGGCCTTGTGGACCTTCTGGATCGGATAGGCCATCTGGCGACGACCCCAATCCTCGAGGCGGTGGATCTTGCCCTCGCGGCCGGTGACAAGCGTCTTGTAACGCTCGACCATTGCCGGCACCTGCTCGGACTGGTCCGGATGGACGATGAACACGATTTCGTAGTGGCGCATGCAATCTCCTTGTGGATGATGCCCCCCCGCATGCGAACGGGTGGAGCAAGGTGAAACGAACATTATAGCTGGACAGCGGCCCGCCCGGGAAGCCTGCTTTCGCCCGCGCACAGGCGGGAAACCCCGGCAATCCCGCGGCAGGCGCCATCGCATCCGTGACACAATGAGCCGCCATGATCGAAACGCCGCTCGCCAGCCTCGAGGCCTGGGTTGCCTATTTCAGCGCCGCCGAATTGCCGGTGCTGCGGCATACCGTGGTCGAAATCGACCGCCTGAGGGAGAACTCGGCGACCGTCAACGCCCGCGCCGTCGCCGGCGCGATCCTGCGCGATCCGCTGATGACGCTGCGCGTGCTGGGCTACATCGAGGCGCGGCGGCCGAAGAACCGCACCACCGACATCACCACCATCGAGCGGGCGCTGATGATGATCGGCATCGACCCGTTCTTCCGCGATTTCCAGAACCTGCCGACCGTCGAGGATCACCTCAAGGGTCACCCGAAGGCGCTGGTCGGCGTGCTTCGCGTGATGGCGCGCGCGCGCAAGGCCTCGCATTGGGCGCGCGAATGGGCGATCAACCGCCACGACCTGGATGTCGACGAGATCACCGTCGCTACGCTGCTGCACGACGTCGCCGAGATCATGATGTGGTGCTTCGCGCCCACGCTCGCGCTGGCCGTACGCGATGCCCAGACCGTCGATCGCCGGCGCCGCTCGGTCGATGTGCAACGCGAGATCTACGGCGTGGCGCTGTTTGAAATCAAGCTCGACCTCGCCAAAGCCTGGCGACTGCCCGAACTCATCAGCATGCTGCTCGATGACGACAAGGCGAGGAACCCGCGCGTGCGCAACGTCAAGCTCGCCGTCGATCTGGCCCGCCACTCGGCCAACGGCTGGGACGACAACGCCCTGCCGGACGACTTTGCCGCCATCGAAGAGCTGCTGCACATGTCGCACGAGGCGCTGCTGCATCGCCTCGGCCTCGACGACGACCCGCTGCCGGCGATCCTCGCCGCCCGCGAAGCGCGGTTGGGCGCATCGCCGCCCGCGGCGCCGGCTAGCTGAAGCGTTCGTCGGCGCGCAACAGCCGCCATTGGCCCTGCGGCAGATCGGCCAGCCGCACCTTCCCGATGCGTACGCGCTTGAGCCCCACGACACGCAGGCCCACCAGCTCGCACATGCGGCGAATCTGCCGCTTGCGGCCCTCGGTGAGCACGAAGCGCAACTGATCGTCATTGACCCAGCCCACCTTGGCCGGGCGCAGGCGCTTGCCGTCGAGCGACAGACCGTGATTGAGCAGAGCCAGGCCCCTGTCGTCCAGCGTGCCCTCGACGCGCACGAGGTATTCCTTCTCGACGGCGGAATCCTCGCCGATCAACTCGCGTGCCACGCGGCCATCCTGCGTCAGCACCAGCAGTCCCGTCGAGTCGATGTCGAGCCGCCCGGCCGGCGCCAGACCGCGCAGCCAGTCGGCGCGAAAACGCGGACTTTGGTCCGCCAGTTGCGTATCGGCGCGCACCAGCGTCACCGCCGGCGCATGACCATCCTCGGCCTGCGCCGAGACGAAGCCGACGGGCTTGTGCAGCAGGATGGTGACGCGCGCCGCCTGCGCACGGCCGGCTTCCTTGTCGAGCCGGATCACCGCGGCCGGGTGCACGCGCGTGCCCAGTTCGGCGACGCGCTTGCCGTCCGCCCACACCCAGCCGCGCGCGATGTAGTCGTCGGCCTCGCGGCGCGAACACAGGCCGCGATCGGCCATCAGCTTCGAGACGCGCACGCCGGTTGGCGCTGCGCCGGCTGTGGTCGCCGACGTCGCGGCGGGGGCGGACCGGGCGACCACGCGGCGCCGCGGCTTGGGCGCCGCAGCGCGCGGCGGCTGGTCGTGCGTATCATTCATCGGGACGATTTTACGCGCCCGCCCCGGCGCCCTCCCGATGCTCAGCTACCGCCACGCCTTTCACGCCGGCAATTTCGCCGACCTGCTCAAGCATCTGGTGCTCGTCCAATGCCTGCGTCATCTGAATGCCAAGGACAAGCCATGGCTCTACGTCGATACCCACGCCGGTGCCGGCCGCTACGCGCTGCGCGAGGCCCCCGCCCAGCGTACGGGCGAAGCGGCCGCCGGCATCGAGCGGCTGTGGCAGGCCGACACGCCGCCGGCCGCGCTAGCCGAGCTGCGCGAGCTGGTGCGCGCCGCCAACGGTGGCCCGGCGCTCAAGCACTATCCCGGCTCGCCGTGGCTCGCCCACCATCTGGCACGCCCGGGCGACAGCCTGCGTCTGGCGGAAATGCATTCGACCGACTTCGCGCTGCTGCGGCGTCTATTCGCCGACGACACGCGCCGCGTCACGGTATCGCAAAGCGACGGCTTCGCGCTGCTCAAGGCCGCGCTGCCGCCGCCGAGCCGGTGCGGCCTGGTCCTGATCGATCCGTCCTACGAGATCAAGACCGATTACGGTCGCGTCGTTGCCGCCGTGAAAGACGCGCTGGTGCGCTTCGCCACCGGCACCTACGCGATCTGGCATCCGCTGCTGCCGCTGGCCGATGCCCACCACCTGCCCGAGCGCCTCAAGAAGGCCGGCGCCGCCGACTGGCTGCATGTCACGCTCGCCGTCAGCGCGCCGGCGCGCGGCGGTCGCGGCATGCATGGCAGCGGCATGTTCGTCATCAATCCGCCGTGGACGCTGGCGCAGACGCTGCGCGACGCGCTGCCCTGGCTGACCAACCTGCTGGCGCAGGACGAGCGCGCGGCATGGACGCTGGACGCGCACGAGGCCGACGCCGCGCCGAACGCGCGCTAGGCGCCGTGCCACCACCACTGTAGTTTCAGTCGTCCAACTCGGCGCGGCCGCGGTACTGATCGAGCGCGTCAGGGTTCGCCAGCGCCTCGAGGTTCTTCACCGGCAGGCCGTGTACCACGTTGCGCACCGCCAGCTCGACGATCTTGCCGCTCTTGGTGCGCGGGATGTCGTTGACCTGCACGATCTTCTCCGGCACGTGACGCGGGGTGGTGTTGTCGCGGATCGTGCGGCGGATCAGCCCCTGCAGGTCGGCATCGAGCGCAAGGCCCTCGCGCAGCCTGACGAACAGCACCACGCGCGATTCGCCGGCGGGCCGATCCTGCCCGATCACCAGCGATTCGACGACCTGCGGCAGGCGCTCGACCTGACGGTAGATCTCGGCCGTGCCGATGCGCACGCCGCCGGGATTGAGCGTCGCGTCCGAGCGGCCATAGATCACGAAGCCGCCGCTTGCCGTGCGCTCGGCGAAATCGCCGTGGCACCAGATGTTGTCGAAGCGCTCGAAATACGCCGCGCGGTATCTGCTGCCGTCGGCATCGTTCCAGAAGCCGACAGGCATCGACGGAAACGCCCGCGTACACACCAGCTCGCCCTTCTCGCCCGCGACCTGTCGGCCGGCGTCGTCGAAGATGTCCACCGCCATGCCCAGGCCCGCGCACTGGATCTCGCCGCGACGCACGGGCGCGTTCGGATTGCCGAGCACGAAGCACGAGAGGATGTCGGTGCCGCCGGAGATCGACGCCAACTGCAAGTCCGTCTTGATCCGGGCATGCACGTAGTCGAAGCCTTCGGCGACCAGCGGGCTGCCGGTGGAGAACATCGTCCGCACGCTGGCCAGCGAATGCGTCGCGCTCGGCGCCAGCCCGGCTTTGGCGCAGGCGTCGATGAATTTCGCCGAGGTGCCGAAATGCGTCATGCGTTCGGCATCGGCGTAATCGAACAGCACCGTGCCGTCATCGGCGAAGGGCGAGCCGTCGTAGAGCAGCAGCGTGGCGCCGGACGCCAGCCCGGAAACCAGCCAGTTCCACATCATCCAGCCGCAGGTCGTGAAGTAGAACAGCCGGTCGCCGGCGCGCACGTCGCCATGCAGTTGCTGCTCCTTGAGATGCTGCAGCAGCGCCCCGCCGGCGCCATGCACGATGCACTTGGGCACCCCCGTGGTGCCAGACGAATACATGATGTAGAGCGGATGGTCGAATGGCAGCGGTGCGAAGTCGATCTCGTCTACATAGCGATATGGCGCCAGCCAGTCGGCCCACATGTGCGCGGCTCGAATGGGCGAGAGATCGTGGTCCTGATGCACGTAGCGCACGACCACCACCTGCGCCAGAGACGGTAGCGCGGCGGCGACCGCGGCAAGCTTTTCCATGCAGTCGATCGTCTTGCCGGCGTAGTAGTAGCCATCGGCGGCGACGAGCACCTTGGGCGCTGACTGGCCGAAGCGGTCGAGCACGCCCTGCACGCCGAAGTCCGGCGAAGCCGACGTGAAGATCGCGCCGATGCTGGCCGCGGCGAGCATGACGATGATCGTTTCCGGCATGTTGGGCATGTAGGCGGCGACACGGTCGCCGGCTACCACGCCAGCCTCGCGCAGCGCCGCCGCGGCGTGCGCTACCTGCCGATACAGTTCGGCGCGCGTGAAGCGCTCCTTGACCCGATCCTCGCCCCAGAACACCAGCGCCTCTTCGTCGTCGCGCCAGCGCAGCAGGTTTTCGGCGTAATTCAGCCGCGCTTCGGGATACCAGCGCGCGCCGGGCATGCGCCCGCCATCCTGCAGCGTCGCCGCACCGCGCTCGCCGCGCACCGCGGCGAAGTCCCACAGCGCGTTCCAGAAGCGTTCCCGCTCGGCGATCGACCACGCATGCAGCGCCGCGTAGTCCTGCGACCAGTCGGCCGAGGCATCGCCACGGTCGACGAGGAAACGGCAGAACGCGGACAGCCGCGTCGATGCGATGCGCGCCGCGTCCGGCGCCCAGACCACGGTGGCGTTCATGCGGCCTCCGCTGCGGGCGCCGCGGCGCGCAAGGCGTCGGGCAGCGGCACGGGCTTGCCGGTGGACTGCGAAATCCACACCAGCCGCGAATGGCCGTCGGCGTACAGCGCGCCGTCATCGACGCGGCGGATCTCGTAGTGCGTCGGCAGGCTGCTGCGGCCGGGCACGCCAAGCAGCAGATCGACGCGGATGTCGCCCGGGTATTTCAGCGGCCGGCGAAAACGCGCCGTGGCATCGGCGATCACCGGCCCTTCGAGCGTCCAGTCGGCATGCAGCGATGCCATCCACTCGATGCGGACCTGCTCCATGTAGCGGAAGTAGACGGTGTTGTTGACGTGGCCGAAGGCATCCATGTCGCCCCAGCGGACCGGAATCACGATCGAATGCGCCAGGCGTGGCGGCGGCGAGCTTTCCATGGACGAGTTCCCTTGATTGGCGGGGCATTGGCGGGCATTGCGGGACGGTTCCGCACGGCTCGCAGGAGTGCCGGCGATTATAATTCCCGCATTGCACATCAACGCCAGCCAAGGGGAAATCATGGATCGCGAAGCGATGGAATTCGATGTCGTCATCGTCGGCGGCGGCCCCGCCGGCCTCGCCGCGGCGATCCGGCTCAAGCAGCGCAACCCGGAGATCGGCGTCTGCCTGATCGAAAAGGGCTCGGAGATCGGCGCCCATATCCTGTCCGGCGCCGTCATGGACCCGCGCGCGATCACCGAACTGCTGCCCGACTGGAAGGAAAACGGTGCGCCGCTCGAGACCGCCGTGACGCGCGATCGCGTGACCCTGCTCACGCAATACGGCTTCGTCGACATCCCCAACCTGATGGTGCCCTCGTGCATGCACAACGACGGCAACTACATCATCAGCCTGGGCCAGGTCTGCCGCTGGCTGGGCGCGCAGGCCGAGGCGCTCGGCGTCGAGATCTACCCCGGCTTTGCCGGTGCCGAAGTGCTCTACGACGACAAGGGCGCCGTGCGCGGTGTCGCCACCGGCGACATGGGCCTGACGCGCGACGGCACGCCCGGCCCGAACCACCAGCGCGGCATGGAACTCGTCGCCAAGTACACGCTGTTTGCCGAAGGCTGCCGCGGCCACCTGGGCAAACAACTCGAAGCGAAGTTCGACCTGCGCAAGGGAAGCGATCCGCAGACCTACGGCATCGGCGTCAAGGAACTGTGGGAAGTGCAGCCCGAGCGCTTCGAGAAAGGCCTCGTCTTCCACAGCACCGGCTGGCCGCTGAAGTCCGACACCTACGGCGGCGCCTTCATGTACCACTACGGCGACAACCTCGTCGCCATCGGCCTCGTCGTCGGCCTGGGCTACGACAACCCCTACCTGTCGCCGTTCGAGGAAATGCAGCGGCTCAAGACGCACCCGCAACTGGCGCCGATCTTCAAGGACGGCAAGCGCCTTGCCTACGGCGCCCGCGCGCTCGCCGCCGGCGGCCTGCAATCGATGCCCAAGCTCGTCTTCCCCGGCGGCATGTTGATCGGCGACGACGCAGGCTTCCTCGTCGCTTCGCGCATCAAGGGCAGCCACTCGGCCATCAAGAGCGGCATGCTCGCCGCCGACGCCACGGCCGATGCGCTCGCCGCCGGCCGCGCCGCCGACGAAGTCGAAGGCTATCCGCAGGCTTTCCGCGAATCATGGCTTTACGACGAGCTCTACACCGCGCGCAACTTCAAACCCTGCATGGCCAAGGGTCTGTGGCTCGGCTCGCTGATGTTCGGCATCGACCAGACGTTGCTGCGCGGCCGCTCGCCCTGGACGGGCAAGAACCACGCCGACCACGGCAAGCTCAAGCCCGCCGCGCAATCCAGGCCGATCGCCTACCCCAAACCAGACGGCGTGCTGACCTTCGACCGCCTCTCGTCGGTGTTCCTGTCGAACACCAATCACGAAGAAGACCAGCCCTGCCACCTGCAACTCAAGGACGCGGGCATACCGATCACCACCAACCTCGCGCTCTACGACGCCCCCGAGCAGCGTTATTGCCCGGCCGGCGTGTATGAGATCGTGCGCGACGACGCCGGCAACAACCCGCGTTTGCAGATCAACGCGCAGAACTGCGTGCACTGCAAGACCTGCGACATCAAGGACCCGACGCAGAACATCAACTGGGTCGTGCCGCAGGGGGGCGAAGGACCGATCTACCAGCAGATGTAGGACGCGAAACTACAGTGGTGGTGACACGGCGCATCGATCCGATCCAATGCATCCGCAGCATGAAAAACGGCAGCTTCGGCTGCCGTTTTTCATGGAACCAACCCAACGTTCAGAACAGCTGGTCGTCAAGCGCCAGCGTGCTGTCGGCACCTTCGATGACCTCGCGCGCATAGCCCTGCACGGCAGTCATGG
This sequence comes from Rhodocyclaceae bacterium, assembly GCA_044230495.1. Lineage (GTDB taxonomy): Bacteria > Pseudomonadota > Gammaproteobacteria > Burkholderiales > Rhodocyclaceae > JADJEF01. The sequence continues at coordinate 629 of JBGARB010000064.1, read as the reverse complement.
CGTGGTCGGCGAAGTACGTCGCGGTGTCGATCTTGGCGCCGTAGAACGGATCGCTCTCGCCGGCGTCGATGTGCGCCTGCGCGGCGAGCGCACTGCGCGCCAGCAGCCAGCCGCCGCAAGCCAGGCCCATCAGGCGCAGGTAGGGCACGGCACCGGCGGCGGCGGCCTGCGGCTTCTCGGCCATCTGCGTCACGATGGTCGTGCCGGCCTCGTGCGCGGCGTCAATCGCCACGGCCAGCGCATGGGCCATGCGTGCAAACCCGCTGCCGCGCTGGGTCATCAGCGCGGCATGCGTGGCCTTCATCATGCTGACGATGGCATTCAGCGTGGCGCCGCCGTCGCGCGCAGTCTTGCGGCCGATGAGGTCCAGCGCCTGGATGCCGGTGGTGCCTTCGTAGATCGTCGTGATGCGCGCATCGCGCATGAATTGCGCGGCGCCGGTCTCTTCGACGAAGCCCATGCCGCCATGCACCTGCACGCCCAGATAGGTCATCTCGTTGCCGGTTTCGGTCAGCCAGCCCTTGACGATCGGCGTCATGAATTCGGCGATCGCGGCATGCCGCCTGGCCTCGGCGGCATCCGGATGCTTGCGGCCAATGTCGTCCATCGCCGCCGACCAGAAACTGATC
>JBGARB010000063.1:0-14447 GCA_044230495.1 Rhodocyclaceae bacterium | reverse complement strand
TCATCTTCGAGCCGACCGACTACGACAAGGTCAACAACGCCTCGCAGGAATACAAGGAAGCGATCAAGGTCGGTTACAACCTGAACCGCAAGATCGTGCTGTTGTCGCTGTGGGGCGCCGTGCCGCTGGCGCTGCTGGCCTCGCCGACGCTGTGGGGCCTGCTGCCCGCCAACATCGTCGAGCAGGGCTTCCTGCGCTCGACCGGCGCGCTGTGGCTGGTCATCGGCGCCGGCGCGCTGGTGTTCCGCATGATCCAGTTGCTGATCTTCAAGGATGCGATGACGTCGCTGGTCTGGTTTGCCAAGATCATCACCGACCCGATCAACGACATCCGCACCTACTGGCGCGCGCCGATCCGCCTGCTGCAAGGCGAGCTGTACGACCCGCACCACGGCGAACAGCACGAGCAGGCCGCCTGACGGGCTGCACCGCACATGAAAAACACGCGGCGCACCAGCAATTCCTTCATCACCGTGCGCCCGATGCCGCGCGTGCTGGCCTCTGCGGCATGCCACCACCAGCCATCGACCTGCATGCGGTGGCCGGCGCGCACGAAGCGGCGGATCGTCTCGGCAAAGCTGTCGTCGTCGAAATTCAGCGGGAAGATCAGCCGTCCGGTGCCGACCCAGCTCAGCGCCAGACCCTCGGCACGCAGGTAGAACTGCAGCATCCAGTTGTAGCGCGACGGCACATCGATGGCCACGGCCCACACCGATTGCAGGTTCCACGCCGCGATCGGCAGATCGGCGGCGCGCATGGCCGCATTGAAGGCCTCGCAGCGGGCGTTCCAGCGCGCGTCGGCGTCCACATAGGTCGCGGCAATCGCCGGCTCGCCAAGCCGTTCGAGGAAGACCTGCATCGCCGTCATGACGTAGGGATGGGCGTTGAAGGTGCCGCGCGCCAGGCAGACATCGGCCGGCGCATCGTCGCGAAAGCGCTTCATCAGGTCGGCGCGGCCGCACACCACACCGACCGGCAGGCCGCCGCCCAGAGTCTTGCCGTAAGTGACCATGTCGGCGCGCACGCCGAAGTACTCCTGTGCGCCACCCTGCGCCAGCCGGAAGCCGAGGAAGACTTCGTCGAAGATCAGCACGATGCCGCGCTCGCTGCATACCAGCCGCAGTTGCGCCAGCCAGTCGGCATAGGCGGCACGGTCGTAGCGGCCGCAGGCACGGCCGCCGAGCAGCGCCGAGTCGCCCGGCGGATTGGCGTTCGGGTGCAGTGCCTGCAGCGGATTGACCAGCACACAGGCAATGTCCTTGCGGCTGCGCAGGATGCCCAGGCTGCGCGGATCCATGTCGCGCAGGGTGTAAGTCTCGCGCGGCGGCATCGGATTGCCGACGCCGGGCTGCACGTCGTCCCACCAGCCGTGGTAGGCGCCGCAAAAGCGCACGATGTGCGAGCGCCCGGTGTGGTAGCGCGCCAGGCGCACGGCCTGCATCACCGCCTCGGTGCCCGACATGTGGAACGACACGGCGTCGAGGCCGGATATCTCGCGCAGGCGGCGCACGTTCCACGCCAGCGCCGGATGGTAGGCGCCGAGCACCGGCCCGAGCGCGTCGGCGCGTCGTGCGCCTTCGGCGATGGCGGCCTTGTAGAAGTCGATGCCGAAGACATTCACGCCATAGGAGCCGGTCAGGTCGATGAACGTGTTGCCATCCGCGTCCTGCATCTCGAAACCGCTGGACGCCGTCATCACCGGCGCCACGCGCAAGCGCGTGCGCAGGTACTGGCTGAACTGGAAAGGCACGCGGTAGGTGCCGGTAAAGCGCGCATCGGGCAGGCTGTCGGCGATCGCGGCCGCCATCTGCGCGCTTTGCGGAAACCGCGCGTCGTACTCGGCGGCCAGCCGGTCCAGTCCGGCCCGGCGTTGCGCGATCACTTCTTCGGGCGCGTCGTCGGCGGCGAAGAAGCGCTGTTCGTCGTAATGCACGGCGGGCACCAGCCGGGCCATGCGCTTGGCCATGCGCGAATGGCCGGCGAGCGAGGGATGCTTGGCGCGCGACAGGCGCAGCCGCGCCACCATGCGCGGCAAGGCCGCAAGCGCCGCGCCGGCGCCGGCGACGCCCCAGAGCGACATATTGCCGTAAAGCAGTTCATCCATAGTGCGCGCATCTCCTTGACCGCGCGTTTTAGATGCCCCGCGTTACGCCCCGATGAATGCCGCCGCCATGGTGCGCCGGCTGGTCGCCGATGAAGACCTCAATTTCCTGCTCACCAACCGCATTCCGCGCATTGCGCTGACGCGCTTCGTCGGCTGGTTCAGCCGCATCGAGAGCCCGCTGCTGGCGCGCATCGCGATCCGCCTGTGGTCGATGTTTACCGACCTCGATCTGGCGGATGCCGAAAGCACGGAATTCCGCAGCGTGCACGCCTGCTTCACGCGCCGCCTGCGTTCCGGCGCACGCACGGTCGATGCCGACCCGCGCATCGTCGTCAGCCCGAGCGACGGCATCGTCGGCGCCTGCGGCCGCATCGCCGGCACGACGGTCTTCCAGGCCAAGGGCTTTCCGTACCGGCTCGAAGAGCTGATTCCCGATGCGGCATTGATCGAGCGCGTGCGTGGCGGCAGTTACGCGACGCTGCGGCTGACCTCGGCGATGTACCACCGTTTCCATGCCCCGCACGACATCGACATCGCGCGCGTGATCTACATCTCCGGCGATACGTGGAACGTCAACCCGATCGCGCTCCGGCGCATCGAACGCCTGTTCTGCAAGAACGAACGCGCAGTGATCGACGCGCGACTGTCGGCGGACGGCACGCCGCTGCTGATCGTGCCGGTGGCAGCCGTGCTGGTGGCGAGCATGCGCCTGCACTGCGCCGATGTGCTGTTGAATCTTCGCTACGACGGGCCAAACGAGATTCCGTGTCGTGCACATGCGGCCAAGGGCGTGGAGATGGGCTGGTTCGAGCATGGCTCGACGATCCTCGTCTTCGCGCCGCCGGGCATCGCACTCGCACCCGGCATTGCCGATGGGCATCGCATCCGCATGGGCGAGCCGCTGTTCGTGCGCGAGGCGGGCGCCGCGTGAACCTGGCAGAAGCAGTCAGCCACGGAGGTCACAGAGATCACAGAGGAGAATCCCGTGCCTGCCATCTGTCTGCGACTCACCCGGCGGGTGATTGCAGGCGTCGTCCGCGGCGTCGCTCCTTCTCTGTGTCCTCTGTGCGCTCTGTGGCACGAACCGGGATTTTCAGTTTGAAACTACAGTGGTGGCGGGACGGCGCCAGCGACTACTGGCCCATCGCTTCGCGCACCGCCCGCGCGATGCCTTCGGCCTGCTGCAGCACGAGGTTGGCGTCGCGCCCCTCGACCATCACGCGCAGCAAGGGCTCGGTGCCCGACGGGCGCAGCAGCACGCGCCCGGTCTCGGCGAGCGCGCCTTCCGCCGCCTGCACGGCGCCGCGGATGCCGCCATCGGAAGCCCAGTCGAAGCCGGTCTGCAATCGCACGTTGATGAGCTTTTGCGGATAAAGCGTCAGGTCGCCGCACGCCTGCGCCAGCGACTGGCCCTCGCGTCTGAGCGCGGCGAGCACCTGCAGCGCGGCGATGATGGCGTCCCCGGTGGTGTGCCGGTCCATGCAGATGATGTGGCCGGAATTCTCGCCGCCCAGCGGCCAGTTGCGCTCGATCATCGTTTCGAGCACATAGCGGTCGCCGACCTTGGCGCGGGCCACGGCGATGCCGTGGCGACCGAGCGCATGTTCGAGGCCGAGGTTGGTCATCAGCGTGCCGACGACACCGTCAAGGCCCTGCTGCGCGTGCCGCTGCCGCGCGATGATGTACAGCAACTGGTCGCCGTCATACACCTGCGCGTTGGCGTCGACCATCACCAGACGATCGCCGTCGCCGTCGAGGGCGATGCCCAGGTCGGCCTTGTTTTCGATGACGGCGACGCGCAGCGCCGCCGGCGACGTGGCGCCGACTTCATCGTTGATGTTGAAACCGTTGGGTGCCGCGCCGATGGCGACGACATCCGCGCCCAGTTCGTGGAACACCGCCGGCGCGACGTGGTAGCCGGCGCCATGGGCGCTGTCGACGACGATCTTCAGCCCGCGCAGGTCGAGGTCGCCCGGGAACGTGCTCTTGCAGAACTCGATATAGCGGCCGGCCGCGTCCTCGATGCGCCGCGCGCGGCCCAGCCGGCGCGATTCGACGCATTCCATGGGCTGATCGAGGCGCGCCTCGATTTCATGTTCGACGGCATCGGGCAGCTTGAGGCCGTCGGCCGAGAAGAACTTGATGCCGTTGTCGTCGAACGGGTTGTGCGAGGCTGAAATCACCACGCCGGCCTGCAGACGCAGCGCACGCGTGAGGTAGGCGACGGCGGGCGTCGGCATCGGCCCGCACAGCTTGACGTTGACGCCGGCGGCGGCGAAGCCGGCCTGCAGCGCCGCCTCGAGCATGTAGCCGGAAATGCGCGTGTCCTTGCCCACCAGCACGGTCGGATGTTCGCCGCGCGGCAGGGTATCGTGCGCGATCAGCGTCTGCCCGGCGGCGTAGCCCAGGCGCATGACGAAATCCGGCGTGATCGGCATCGTGCCGACACGTCCGCGCACGCCATCCGTGCCGAAATATTTTCTGCCCATTACCAGTCCTCCACCGCATTGACCACGGCCAGCGCATCGCGCATGGCCGGAACATCATGAACCCGCAGGATGCGCGCGCCGCGCAACACAGCGATGACCTGCGCCGCCACGCCGGCATGGATGCGTTCGTGCACCGCCCGACCCGACAGCAAGCCGAGCATCGACTTGCGCGACAGGCCCACCAGCAGCGGCAGGCCTGGCACCACCAACTCGTCCAGCCGGCGCAGCAGATCGAGATTATGCGCGAGCGACTTGCCGAAACAGAAGCCCGGATCGACGCAGATGCGCTCGCGCGGGATGCCCGCGGCCTCGGCGCTGGCAACCCGCTCGGCAAGGTAGGCCGCCACCTCGCCGACGACATCGTCGTAATGCGGCGCCTCCTGCATCGTCGCCGGCGTGCCCTGCTTGTGCATCAGGCACACCGCGGCGCGACTGGCGGCGACGGCGGCGAGCGCGCCGGGCGCTTCGAGGGCGGCGATGTCGTTGATCATGTCGGCGCCGGCGGCGAGCACTTCGCGCATCACCTCGGGCTTGACGGTATCGATGGAGACGGGCGCGCCGCAATCGCGCAGGCGATCGAGCACGGGCAGCAGGCAGGCCAACTCGCGCGTGGCCGGCACCGGCTGTGCGCCGGGACGGGACGATTCGGCGCCCAGGTCGAGGATGTCGGCGCCTTGCGCCAGCAGCTCGCGCGCATGCGCCACGGCGCGCTCGACGTCGCCATGCAGGCCGTCACCGGAAAACGAGTCGTCGGTGAGATTGACGATGCCCATCAACAGCGGGCGATCGACATCGAGCACGAAGCGACCGCAATGAAACGGCGTCGTCATGCGCGGCTCCCGTCAGGCGGCACCGACACCATGTATCCGCCGCCAGCGCAGCAGGATCTCCTCGAGGCGCTCAGGCGGGCGCGGTGGCGCTCGGCTGCGATCCTTCGGGGCCCGAGCCGCTCGACGCCGGAGACGGCGGGGTGGTCGGCTTGGGCGCACGCGGCGGCTTGCCGGCCATGATGTCGTTGATCTGGTCGGCGTCGATGGTTTCCCATTCGAGCAGCGCGGCCGTCATGGCCTCTACCTTGTCGCGATTCTCTTCGAGCAGGCGCCGCGCCAGCGCGTACTGTTCGTCGATGATGCGGCGGATTTCCTCGTCGACCGCCTGCATGGTGGCCTCGGAGACGTTCTTGTGCGTGGTGACAGAGCGGCCGAGGAAGATCTCGCCCTCCTCTTCGCCATAGACCATCGGACCGAGCGAATCGGACATGCCCCACTGCGTCACCATGCGCCGTGCGAGGTCGGTCGCGCGCTGGAAGTCGTTCGAGGCGCCGGTGGTCATCTGGTTCATGAACAGTTCTTCGGCGATACGTCCGCCGAAAAGCACGGTAATGGTGTTGAGCAGGCGGTCGCGATCCTGCGAATAACGGTCTTCGGTCGGCAATTGCATGGTGACGCCGAGCGCACGGCCACGCGGGATGATGGTGACCTTGTGCACCGGGTCGGTCTTGGGCAGCATCTTGGCGACGACGGCGTGGCCCGACTCGTGGTACGCGGTATTCCTGCGCTCCTCTTCGGGCATGACCATCGAGCGGCGCTCGGCGCCCATCATGATCTTGTCCTTGGCGCGCTCGAAATCCACCATGTCGACCAGGCGCTTGTTGCCGCGCGCGGCGAACAGCGCCGCCTCGTTGACCAGGTTGGCGAGGTCGGCACCGGCAAATCCCGGGCAGCCGCGCGCCAGCACCGAGGCGTCGACGTCCGGCGCCACCGGCACCTTGCGCATGTGCACCTTGAGAATCTGCTCGCGGCCGCGGATGTCGGGCAGCGGCACGACGACCTGGCGGTCGAAGCGCCCCGGACGCAGCAGCGCCGGGTCGAGCACGTCGGGACGGTTGGTCGCGGCGATGACGATGACGCCGGTGGCACCCTCGAATCCGTCCATTTCGACGAGCATCTGGTTGAGCGTCTGTTCGCGTTCGTCGTTGCCGCCGCCAAGGCCTGCGCCACGCTGGCGGCCGACGGCGTCGAGCTCGTCGATGAAGATGATGCAGGGCGCGGACTTCTTCGCCTGCTCGAACATGTCGCGCACGCGCGCGGCGCCGACGCCGACGAACATCTCGACGAAATCGGAACCGGAAATCGAGAAGAACGGCACCTTGGCCTCGCCGGCAATGGCCTTGGCGAGCAGGGTCTTGCCGGTGCCGGGGCTGCCGACCATCAGCACGCCCTTGGGGATGCGCCCGCCGAGCTTCTGGAACTTCGACGGATCGCGCAGGAACTCGACCAGCTCGGCGACTTCCTCCTTGGCTTCGTCGCAACCCGCCACGTCGGCGAAAGTCACCGTGTTGGCCGATTCATCCGTCATCCGCGCGCGGCTCTTGCCGAACGAGAACGCGCCGCCGCGCCCGCCGCCCTGCATCTGGCGCATGAAGAACACCCAGACGCCGATCAGCAGCAGCATGGGGAACCACGACACGAAGATGTTCATCAGGAACGACTGCTCTTCGTCGGGCTTGGAGGCGATGCGCACGTTGTACTTGCGCAGGTCGCTGATCAGCCACAAATCGGCCGGCGCATGCACCGTCAGGCGCTTGTTGTCGACTGTGGTCGCCTCGAGCGTGCGGCCCTGGATGATCACCTTGGTGATCTGGCCGCGCTGGACTTCGTCGAGGAACTCGGAATAGTCGAGCGTGGCGGCGCCCGCCTGGCGATGGTTGAACTGGTTGAACACGGTCATCAGCACGATGCCGATCACCAGCCAGATGGCCATGTTCTTGAACATGTTATTCACGGGTGCCTCGCACTTCGCAGTATGGTTCGATTGTAGCAGTCAGCCGCGCCGGCCACGCCCGAGCAGGTAGGTCTCGGTGCTGCGGTCGCGCGAGGCGGCGGGCTTCTTGATGGCCACGTCGTCGAACATCTCGTTCGCCTGCCGGCGCAGTTCGTCGAAGCCGCTGCCCTGGAATACCTTGACGACCAGATTGCCGCCGGCCTTGAGGTGCAGGCGGCAAAAATCCAGCGTCAGTTCGGTCAAATGCATGGCACGGGCCTGGTCGGTCACGGCAATGCCGGACAAGTTGGGGGCGAGATCGGCCAATACAAGATCGACGACCCGACCGTTCAGCGTCGATACCAGCTGAGCCAGCACCGCATCCTCGCGGAAATCGCCCTGGATGAAATCGACGCCGCGGATCGGATCCATCGGCAACAGGTCGAGCGCGACGAGCTTGCCGCGCTCACCGATGCGCTTGGCGACCACTTGCGACCAGCTGCCCGGCGCGGCACCCAGATCGACGACCGTCATGCCGGGGTTGAGCAGGCGATGCTTGTCGTCCAGTTCGATCAACTTGAACGCCGCGCGCGACCGCCAACCTTCGGCCTTGGCGCGCTGTACCCAGGGATCATTGATGTGCGCGTGCACCCAGTTCTTGTTGAAGCGGTGCTGGCGGTCCTTCCCGGCGCTCACGGTACAATCCGTCCATGAACGATGCCAAGACGATTCCGGCACTCGATGCCGGGCAACGGCGCACGCTGCGGGCCGAGGCACATCACCTCGACCCCGTGGTGGCGATCGCCGCCAAGGGGCTGACGGCGACGGTGCTGGCGGAAATCGACCGCAATCTGAAGGCGCATGGTCTCATCAAGGTGCGACTGTACGGCATCGAGCGCGAAGCGCGCGCGGCGATCTGTGACGAAATATGCGCCACCCTCGGTGCCGCGCCGGTGCAGATGATCGGCCATCTGCTGGTGCTCTGGCGCGAACCCGATGCCGACGACGAAACTACAGTGGTGGCAGGACGGCGCAAGGGCGGCCCGCGCCTGACCAAGAAGCAGGCCGCTGCGGCAACCGATGCCAAATCGGCGCGCACGGCAACGCCGGTGCGTCGGCGATCCCGTCCGGGCTGAGGCGCACCAGACGCGCCACATCGGCGTCAGACGTAGCGGACGTCGAGCACCTCGAATTCGCGCACGCCGCCGGGCGTCTGCACTGAAGTGACATCGCCGGCGAACTTGCCGATCAAGGCGCGTGCAACGGGTGAATTGAGCGAAATCTTGCCCAGCTTCAGGTCGGCTTCGTCGTCGCCGACGATCTGGTAGGTGGTCGCCACGCCTGAATCGGTGTCCTCGAGTTCCACGGTCGCGCCGAAAACGATGCGACCGTCGGTATCCAGCGAGGCCGGGTCGATGATCTGCGCATTGCCCAGCTTGCTTTCGACCTCCTGGATGCGCCCCTCGATGAAGCCCTGCCGCTCCTTGGCGGCATCGTATTCGGCGTTTTCAGAGAGGTCGCCGTGCGAGCGCGCCTCGGCGATTGCGGCAATGACCTTCGGCCGGTCGACGGTTTTCAGTCGATGCAGTTCTTCGCGCAGCTGCTCGGCGCCGCGCAGGGTCAACGGGATTTTGCTCATGGCGCAGCGAGTTCGGCGTGCAGCGACTGCAGCGCGTAGGTTTCGAGACCGGCATGGCGGATGCCCGTGCATGCGGCACGGGCCCCCTCTACCGTCGTGTAGATCGACACCTTGCCGGCCAGCGCCGAGGTACGGATCGAACGCGAATCGACGATGGCGGTGCGCTTTTCGTCGACCGTGTTGAGAATGAACGAGATTTCACCGTTCTTGATGAGGTCGACCACGTGCGGCCGCCCTTCGGTGACCTTGTTGACCTGGGTGACCGGCAGGCCGGCCGCCGCCAGCGTCGATGCCGTGCCGCGCGTGGCCAGCAGCGTGAAGCCGATGGCGTGCAGCTCGCGGGCCACCTCGACCACCTTCACCTTGTCGGCCGGCTTGACGCTCAGGAAGGCCTTGCCGCCGGACGGCAGCCGCTCGCCGGAGGCCAGCTGCGACTTGACGAAGGCCTCGCCGAACGTGCGGCCGACGCCCATGACTTCGCCGGTCGATTTCATCTCGGGGCCGAGCAGCGTATCGACGCCGGGGAACTTGATGAACGGGAAGACGGCTTCCTTGACCGAATAGTACGGTGGCACCACCTCGCCGGTGACGCCCTGCTCTGCCAGCGTGCGGCCGGCCATGCAGCGCGCAGCGACTTTCGCCAGCGGCACCCCTGTGGCCTTGGAAACGAAGGGGACGGTGCGCGAGGCGCGCGGATTGACTTCCAGCACATACACGACGGCGTCGTCGCCGCTGCCTTGGATGGCGAACTGCACGTTCATGAGGCCGACGACATCGAGCCCTTTGGCCATCATCGCGGTCTGGCGGCGCAGTTCGTCCTGGATCGACGCGGGCAGCGAGAACGGCGGCAGCGAACAGGCCGAATCGCCGGAATGCACGCCGGCCTGCTCGATGTGTTCCATGATGCCGCCGATGATGACCTGGCTGCCGTCGCACAGGGCGTCGATATCGACTTCGGTGGCGTCATTCAGGAAGCGGTCGAGCAGCACTGGCGAATCGTTGGAGACCTTGATCGCATCGCGCATGTAGCGTTCGAGATCGCCCTGTTCATGGACGATTTCCATCGCGCGACCGCCGAGCACGTAGCTCGGACGCACCACCAGCGGATAGCCGATCTCGGCAGCGAGACGGATCGCGTCGGCTTCGGTGCGCGCCGTGCGGTTCGGCGGTTGCTTGAGGCCCAGCGTGTTGAGCAGCGCCTGGAAACGTTCGCGATCCTCGGCGGCGTCGATCGACTGCGGCGAGGTGCCGATGATCGGCACGCCATTGGCTTCGAGTGCCAGCGCCAGCTTGAGCGGCGTCTGGCCGCCGAACTGCACGATCACGCCGGCCGGCTTCTCGAGATGGCAGATTTCGAGCACGTCCTCGAGCGTCAGCGGCTCGAAGTAGAGACGGTCGGAGGTATCGTAATCCGTCGATACGGTTTCCGGGTTGCAGTTGACCATGATGGTTTCGTAACCATCCTCGCGCATGGCCAGCGCCGCGTGCACGCAGCAATAGTCGAATTCGATGCCCTGGCCGATGCGGTTCGGGCCGCCGCCGAGCACCATGATCTTCTTGCGTGTGCCGGGATTCGACTCGCATTCCTCGTCGTAGGTCGAGTACATGTAGGCCGTACCGGTGGCGAACTCGGCGGCGCACGTATCGACGCGCTTGTACACCGGGCGCACGCCGAGGGCATGGCGCCGCGCACGCACGGCGGCCTCGTCGACTTTCAGCAAGTGCGCCATCCGCCGGTCGGAGAAACCCTTGCGCTTGAGCCGGCGCATCCGCGCACCGTCGATCGCGTCGAGATGGTCCTTCTCGAGCGCCAGCTCGTCGTCCACGATGTCCTTGATCTGGACGAGGAACCACGGATCGATGCGCGTGAGCTGGTGCACCTTCTCGAGCGTCATGCCGACGCCGAACGCATCGGCGACGTACCACAGCCGGTCCGGCGTCGGGCGGGCAAGCTGCTCTTCGATCTTCTCGGCGTCCACCGACTTGAGATTGAAGCCGTCAACACCGACTTCGAGCCCGCGCAAGGCCTTTTGCAACGATTCCTGGAAGCAGCGACCGATCGCCATGACCTCGCCCACCGATTTCATCTGCGTCGTCAGGGTGCTGTCGGCGACAGGAAACTTCTCGAAGGCGAAACGCGGCACCTTGGTGACGACATAGTCGATGGACGGCTCGAACGAAGCCGGCGTCGCCCCCCCGGTGATGTCGTTCTTCAACTCGTCGAGGGTGTAGCCCACGGCCAGCTTGGCGGCCACCTTGGCGATCGGAAAGCCCGTGGCCTTCGAGGCCAGCGCCGACGAACGCGACACGCGCGGATTCATTTCGATGACGATCAACCGGCCGTCGTCGGGATTGACCGCGAACTGCACATTGGAGCCGCCGGTGTCGACGCCGATCTCGCGCAGCACCGCGATGCTGGCGTTGCGCATGATCTGGTATTCCTTGTCGGTCAGCGTCTGCGCCGGCGCGACGGTGATCGAATCGCCGGTGTGCACGCCCATCGGATCGAGGTTCTCGATCGAGCAGATGATGATGCAGTTGTCCTTGTGGTCGCGGACAACCTCCATCTCGTATTCCTTCCACCCCAGCAAGGACTCCTCGATCAGCAGTTCGCGCGTCGGCGAGGCGTCGAGGCCGCGCTTGCAGATCTCGGCGAACTCTTCATGGTTGTAGGCGATGCCGCCGCCCGAGCCGCCCATCGTGAATGACGGCCGGATGATCGCCGGAAAGCCGATCGCCGCCTGGACCTGCAGGGCTTCCTCCATGCTGTGGGCGATGCCGGAGCGCGCCGAGCCCAGGCCGATCCGGGTCATCGCCTGCTTGAACTTCTCGCGGTCTTCGGCCATGTCGATGGCTTCCCGCGACGCGCCGATCATCTCCACGCCGTATTTCGCGAGGACGCCGTGCTTGGCGAGATCGAGCGCGCAGTTGAGCGCCGTCTGCCCGCCCATCGTGGGCAGGATCGCATCCGGGCGCTCCTTGGCGATGATGTTCTCGACCACCTGCCAGTTGATCGGCTCGATGTAGGTGGCGTCGGCCATCCCCGGGTCGGTCATGATGGTGGCCGGATTCGAGTTCACCAGTACGACGCGATAGCCCTCTTCGCGCAGCGCCTTGCAGGCCTGGGCACCCGAATAGTCAAACTCGCACGCCTGCCCGATGACGATCGGGCCGGCGCCGATGATGAGGATGGAATGGATGTCAGATCTTCTGGGCATGTTCCATCATCCGGACGAAGCGGTCGAAGAGGTAGGCGACATCGTGCGGGCCCGGGCTGGCCTCGGGATGTCCCTGGAAACAGAAGGCCGGCGCATCGCGCCAGGCCATGCCCTGCAGGCTGCCGTCGAAGAGCGAGACGTGCGTGACCTCGACATTGGGCGGCAGGCTCGCCGGATCGACGGCGAAACCGTGATTCTGGCTGGTGATGAGCACCTGCCCGGACTGCAGATCCTTGGCCGGGTGGTTCGCGCCATGGTGGCCGAACTTCATCTTCAGCGTCTTGCCGCCCGCCGCCAGGCCCATCAACTGATGGCCCAGGCAGATGCCGAAGGTCGGCAATTTGCGGTCGAGGAACGTGCGGATCGCCGCGACGGCATAGTCGCACGGCTCCGGGTCGCCGGGGCCATTGGACAGAAAAACGCCGTCGGGCTGCATGGCCAGCACCTCGGCCGCCGGCGTCTGCGCCGGCACGACGGTGAGCCGGCAACCGCGGGAGGCGAGCATGCGCAGGATGTTGCGCTTGACGCCGAAATCGTAGGCCACCACACGGTAGCGGGCCGCCGTGTCATCGAGCCGGCCGAAGCCCTTGCTCAGCCGCCATTCGGATTCGTCCCACGCATAGGCTTGCGAGGTCGTCACCACCTTGGCCAGATCCATGCCGGCCAAGCCCGGAAACGCCCGTGCCTGCTGCAGCGCCGAGCTTTCGTCGAGACCGGCGCCAGCCATCAGGCAGCCGGCCTGTGCCCCGCCCTCGCGCAGGATGCGGGTCAGCTTGCGGGTATCGATATCGGCGATGCCGACAACATTTTCGTCGCGCAGATAAGCATCGAGCGACCGCTCGCAGCGGAAACTGGAGGCCAGCAGCGGCAGGTCGCGGATGACCAGACCGGCGGCGTGGATGCGCGGTGCCTCGACATCCTCGTTGTTGGCGCCGGTATTGCCGATGTGCGGATAGGTCAGCGTGACGATCTGTCGCGAATACGACGGATCGGTGAGGATTTCCTGATAACCGGTAAGCGCGGTGTTGAACACCACTTCGCCGACGCTGACGCCTTCGGCGCCGATGGCCTTGCCCCGGAACACCGTGCCGTCCGCAAGTACAAGGATGGCTGACGGAAACTGGGACACGGCAAACTCCTGGAGGCTGTTCGGGCAAACCTCGCAATTCTATCCGAACACCGGGCTGCCTGCCGCCCCAAGCAACGCCTCAACGCAGTCCGAGAACGTCCTGCATGTCGAAAAGTCCGTTGCCACGCCCGCGCAGGAAGCGCGCCGCACGGATCGCGCCTTTCGCGTAGGAGGCGCGGCTTGACGACCGATGCGTGATCTCGATCCGCTCGCCGCTGCCCGCGAAAAGCACGGTGTGATCGCCGACGATATCGCCGCCGCGAATGGTCGAAAACCCGATCTGGGCGCCGGGGCGTTCGCCGGTATGCCCTTCGCGACCATAAACGGCGCATTCGGCCAGATCGCGCCCCAGCGCCGCAGCCACCACTTCACCCATGCGCAGGGCAGTGCCCGAGGGCGCATCCACCTTGTGGCGATGGTGCGCCTCGATCACCTCGATGTCATAGCCGTCGTCGAGAATGCGCGCCGCCACGTCGAGCAGCCTGAACACGGCATTGACGCCCACCGCCATGTTCGGCGCAAAGACGACCGGAATTTCCTCCGCGGCCGCCCGGATCGCGGCTTTGCCGGCCGCATCGAAGCCGGTGGTGCCGATCACCGCGGCGACCCGATGCCTTCGACACGCCGCCAGGTGCGACAAGGTGCCTTCCGGTCTCGTGAAGTCGATGAGCGCATCGGCGCCGGCCAGCGCGGCATCCACGTCGCTGCTGATGGCGACGTGGGTGGCCACGCCGAGAAATTCGCCTGCATCGCGGCCCAGCTGCGGGTTCCCGGCGTGCTCCAGGGCCGCCGCGAGTTGCACGGACGGGTCGGCCAGCACGGCCTCGACGAGCATGCGGCCCATGCGACCACCGCTGCCGGCGATGACCAGACGCAATGCGGACACGTTCAGGGCTTCGCTGCCTTGCCCGCCGGCGCGCCGATGTCGATCGTGCGCACCGCGTTCGCCGGTTCGGGCGCCGCCTTGCCGGATTCGGCGACGACGTCGCCGGTCACCTTCGTCAGCACGTCCTTGTCGAAGTACACGGTCAGTCGGCGTTCGACGATCTCGTCGTTGCCCTTCGACAGCCGATAGGCGTAGTCCCAGCGATCGGCATGGAAGATG
>JBGARB010000062.1:0-23618 GCA_044230495.1 Rhodocyclaceae bacterium | reverse complement strand
GGCGCCACACGCGCGCTTCGCCTCCCTTCCGCGGCAAGGGGGTGGGGGGATGGCTGTGTGCTGCGTCATGGGCGACCCGCAGGGCAGGGCCCTGCGTGGGGCGCCGTGTCGCCACCACTGTAGTTTGATCGGCGTCTTCGATTCCGGCCTCGGCGGCCTCTCGGTGCTCGATGCGCTGGCGTCGGCCCTGCCGCACGCCGACTTCATCTACTTCGCCGACAGCGCGCACGTGCCGTACGGCAACAAGCCCGAGGCCTTCGTGCGCGAGCGCGTGCTGTCGATCGGCGACGAACTCGTCCGCCACGGCTGCGACCTGCTCGTCGTCGCCTGCAACACGGCGACGGTCGCCGCTGTCGAGGCCTTGCGTGCGGCGCATCCGGGCATCCCGGTCGTCGGCATCGAGCCCGGTGTCAAGCCGGCCGCGGCGACGACGAAGTCCGGCCGCATCGCCGTGCTGGCCACCGAGGCCACGGCCAAAAGCGCGCGCCTGGCGCGGCTCGTCGCCAACCATGCGCTGGGCGTGGCAGTGGACATCGTGCCCTGCCCGGGCTGGGCGACGCATGTCGAGCAGCTCGATCTGGCCGATCCGGCACTGGCGCTCGATGTGCAAGCGCGGCTCGCGCCCGTGCTGGCGGCCGGTGCCGATCGCCTCGTGCTGGGCTGCACGCATTACAGCTTCCTGCGGCCGCTGCTTGAAGCCGAGGCGGCAGGACGCGCGGAACTCGTCGAAGTTTCGGCGGCAGTCGCCCGCCAGGCGATACGGCTGTATGGCACGCGGTCGGCCGGCAACGGCCGCGTGATGCTGCAGGCGTCGGCACGTCCGGAGCGGTTGGCAGCAGCGCTCCCGGCGCTCGGATTGCAGGCGCTGGCGGCGCGAACGACCGGTCTCCGGATGGTCTGAAGGCTCGCCGAGCTGTCGAAAATTCTTACAAATCGGTGACCGCAGAAAACTCTGCCGACGACGTTACCGGCTAACACATTGAACATTTGTGCAATTTCAAATCTGGCGCGTATCGTGCTTTGGTTGCCGCGCGGAATCCGCAGGATGGCCTTTCGCATCCGGCGAATTTCAGGGACTGCAGTGTGCGAGCTAGCCGCTTGGGGTGGAACTGTCGGTGCTGCCCATGGCGAATTTTTCGCGACCCTGCCAACCGATGATCCGAAGTTCAATAAGAAGGAGAAACCCTTGAACAAGGGCAAGCATATTGCAAGCATCACCTTTCTGGCCGTGGCCGCGGCTTTTGCCGGCTCGGCGAATGCGTCGGTCGCGCGCGTCGCCACTGGCGGCACGAACGGTCTGAGCTGGACGGCAACGAGCCAGATCGTCGGCTTCAATTCGACGGCAACAGCAGTGGCAGGCGGAGATCCGCGCTATACGGCGCCGATGCCGCAGTACAGCGGTGTCGTCGGTTTGCTGATGGATTACGGCGCAGGCGGCCAATTCGTATGCAGCGGCTCGCTGATGGCCGACCGCCGCTCGATCCTGACGGCAGCGCATTGCGTCAGCGATGGCACGCCGGATCGTCCGTTGTCGACCACGGTGTTCTTCTACGACGGCGCGAATCCCGACACCTATGTCTACAACTCGCCGCCCGGCGTGCAAACGCGCCAGGTGACGAACTACGTCGTGCATTCGGAATACACGGGCGAAGTGATCGACCAGAACGACGTTGCCGTGCTGTGGATGGACACGGCGGCGCCGGCTTCGATGACCAGCTACGGCCTGTTCACCAACTCGAACCTCGAAGGCAGCGACTTCAACGTCGCCGGTTATGGCGCACGCTCGACCGTTGGCGGCAACCTGGGGAACAACGCCGGCACCGGCCGCCTGCGTCAGGGCGACAACCGCATCGATTTCCGCCTGGGCGACGACGACTTTGCAGACTTCTTCGTCGATCCGATCGACTGGTGGGGTCCCGCCGCCGAGTATTCCTACCTGTACGACTTCGATAACGGCAGGGCAGCGAATGACACGTCGTGCATGATCGCCGGCGCATTCGGCCTTGGCGGCGACAAGTACTGCAATACCGGCCTCGGCCAGGACGAAGTCAAGTCTGCGGGTGGCGATTCGGGTGGCCCCGGCTTCATCGATGGCAAGGTGGCAACCATCACGTCGTATGGCCTGACGTTTGGCGCTGGCTGGGGCGACCTGGACAACAGCCTGAACAACACGTTCGGCGAGTTCGGTGGCGTGGTGCCCGTCTGGCTGCATGACGGCTTCATCCGCGAGTCGATGGTGCCGGAACCCGGTTCGCTGGCGCTGCTCGGCATGGGTCTGGCCGGCCTGTTCGGCGCGCGTCGCCGCAAGGTGAGCAAGGCCTGATGGCCTGAGCCGACCTCGGTTCGCAGCAAGAAAAGCCCGCCGGGTTTCCGGCGGGCTTTTTCGTATGTGGCGTCGTGCGCTAGCGCAGGCCGATGGCCGTCAGCGCTTCGACAGCAGCATGGCCGACACTGGCGCCGAAACGCTCGGCAAACTTCTCGGCGAGGTTGGGCTTGAAGGTGTAGTCGTGGATTTCCTCGGCGCCGACGACGTCGCGCGCCACCGAATCGACCGTGCCGAAGCCGTCCGCGAGGCCCATCTCGATGCTGGTGGCGCCGCTCCACATCAGGCCGGAAAACGTCTCGGGCGATTCCTTGAGCCGCTTGCCGCGGCCTTTCTTCACCACGTCGATGAACTGCAGGTGGATTTCACCGAGCATGGCCTGCGCGTGGGCCTTGTGGTCGGCATTCTGCGGCGAGAAGGGATCGAGGAAGCCCTTGTTTTCGCCGGCGGTGAGCAGGCGACGCTCGACGCCGAGCTTCTCCATCGATCCGGTGAAGCCGAAGCCGTCCATCAGCACGCCGATCGAACCGACGATGCTGGCCTTGTCCACGAAAATCTTGTCGGCGGCGGCGGCGACGTAATAGCCGCCGGATGCGCAGATGTCCTCGACCACCACATACAACGGTATGTCCTTGTGCTGCGTGCGCAGACGGCGGATCTCGTCGGCGATCATGCCGGCCTGCACGGGGCTGCCGCCGGGGCTGTTGATGCGCATGACGACGCCGGCCGTGCCCTTGTCCTCGAACGCAGCCTGCAACGCACTGATGACGTGGTCGGCGTTGATGTCGCCCTTGGCGCGGATGACGCCTTCCATGTTCACCAGCGCGGTGTGACGGCCGTCGCTGATCTTCTCGGGGGTGCCCCACCATTCCATGGCGATGCCCATTGCCACGGTGACATAGGCGACCAGCAGCAGCTTGAAGAAGATGCTCCAGCGACGTGCGCGCCGCTGCTCGGCAATCGCCTCGAGCGCGACCTTCTCCAATACCTTGCGTTCCCAGTTTGAATCGTCTGCCACTTGCACACCCTCTCTACGTGTCGTCGGTTGCACCGTGCAACCACCAGATTTTGCCTTCGGCCTCCTCGACCGCGACGCGCACCAGGCCGCGCCCGGCGCAGCGACCACTGATGCAGATGCCGGATTCTGGGCCATAAAGTGCGCCATGTGTCGAGCAGATCAGGTAGTGGCCTGAGTAGTCGAAGAACGCACCGTGCTCCCAGTCGAGTTCGACCGGGACGTGGCCGCAGCGGTTGAGGTAGGCGTAGGGCCGACCGCGGTGGCGGATGACGAAGGCCGGCCGCGGCAAGGGCGCGGTCGCTGCCGCAAGCGCCGTTCCGCCACCACTGTAGTTTGCGTCGAAGCGCACGCCGGGGCCGCCGTCGGCCAGCGCGTCGCTGGAGCAGATGAAGACGCGTTCAGCCATGCCTGGCAAGCCACGCAGCGAGCGCATCGACCGTGTCGGCGCAGTACAGCGGCCCGAGCGCGTCGAGCTGTTCGCGCGGATGGGCGCCGTAGCTCACGCCGACGGCGCCGGTGCCGGCGGCGATGGCCATGTTCAGGTCGTGCGTGGTGTCGCCGATCATCAGCGTGCGCGCGGGTGTCGTGCCCAGTTCGCGCATCAGTTCCTCGAGCATCTGGGGATGCGGCTTGGAATGGCACTCATCCGCGCAGCGGGTGGCCAGAAAACGCGGCCGCAGGCCGGAATGATCGAGCGCGCGATCGAGGCCGAGGCGCGACTTGCCCGTCGCCACGGCCAGCGCATGGCCGCATGCGGCGAGCTGGTCGAGCATTGCTTCGACGCCGCCGAACAAGGTCAATTCCTGGTCGCGGGCGAGGTAGTGGTGGCGGTAGCGTTCGGCGACATCCCGGTAGCGCTCGCGCGGCAGGTCGGGCAGGGCGTGCATCAGTGCATCGGCCAGGCCAAGGCCGATGATGTGGCTGGCGCGCTCGATCGACGGCTCGGCCAGCCCGAGGTCGCGGGCAGCGCCCTGGATCGCCGCGACGATGGCGGCGGTGGAGTCCATCAACGTGCCGTCCCAGTCGAAGACGATCAGGTCAAATTGGCGGGCCATGGTCGCGGGTTTCGTTGTTGTCGAGGGCGGAGACGAAGGCAGCCAGTTCGGCAGGCAGCGACGATTCGAGTTCGATCGCCTCACCCGTCAGGGGGTGCGGCAGCGACAGGCGCGCGGCATGCAGAAACATTCGTGGCAGGCCGATGCGCGCCAGCTCGCGGTTGAGCGCGAAGTCGCCGTATTTGTCGTCGCCGGCAATCGGGAAGCCCAGGTGCGCCAGATGCACGCGGATCTGGTGCGTACGGCCGGTCTTGAGCTCGACTTCGAGCAGGCTGAAATTCTCCCAGCGCGCGACAAGGCGGACGATCGAATGCGCTGCCTTGCCGTCGCTCGCCACGCGAACGCGGCGCTCGCCGTCCGGCAGCAGGTACTTGTGCAGCGGCGCGCGGACATGCTGAAGCACGTTGCGCCAGCGCCCCTTGACCAGGGCCAGGTAGCGCTTGGCGATGACGCCGTCGCGAAACTGGTCGTGCAGTCGCGTCAGCGCCGAGCGCTTCTTGGCGACAACCAGCAGGCCGGAGGTTTCGCGATCGAGGCGGTGGGCCAGTTCGAGGAGCTTGGCCTGCGGCCTCGCCTGTCGAAGCTGTTCGATGACACCGAAACTGACGCCGCTGCCGCCGTGGACAGCGACGCCTGCGGGTTTGTCCAGTATCAGCAGCGCGTCATCCTCGTAGGCGATGGCGAATTCGCGGGCGGGCGCCGGTGCGGCAGTGGTCAAACGTTCGGCCGTGCGGATCGGTGGCATGCGGATCGAGTCGCCTTCCTGCACCCGATAGTCGGCATTCACGCGCCCCTTGTTGACCCGGACTTCGCCGCTGCGCACGATCCGGTAGATGTGGCTCTTGGGCACGCCCTTCGCCACGCGGAGCAGGAAGTTGTCCAGTCGCTGGCCGGCGGAGGCCTCGGTGACGATCAGCCAAGAGGCTGAATCTTTTCTCAATTCCGTCATTTTCCAATATACTCGGCTCAGGTCAGCCGTGTCGAAGCGGCCTGTCCGGCGCTCAGCGTGGTTTCCAGGGGGCGTCGCCGACAGCGCATCGACATGTTGCCTCCCCGACCCCCGCGTCGGCCGCCACCGGAGTTTCGGTGGGCGCATCGCGGGATCGTCGAGTCGAGTGCGTTGGCCCGGCCCCCGAAACATCGCCGGCCGGATGCCAGCCGACCGGCGGGTTTATCGCTTGCCCGCGGCAAACAGCGATCTTACTTGACATTATTGTTGAGCGCACCCTACGCAAAGACTGGGCACCGACACCCGCTTGCCGACGCAGCACGCGTCGACAAGCGAAGCACGACCGACAAGCTGGCGCGAATCCCGAGGATTTCCGGTTACACAATGACCACCATCCCCATGCCGAACACCACCCGCACTGCCGCAACGCCCTGACGCGCGCGGCGTGCAGCTTGTCGTGCCCTCCTTGCGCGAATGCGCGGGAGCACAGATGAAACGCATGCTTTTCAATGCGACGCAGGCCGAGGAACTCCGCGTCGCGATCGTTGATGGTCAGAAACTGATCGACCTCGACATCGAATCGGCCGCCAAGGAACAACGCAAGAGCAATATCTACAAGGCGGTCATCACGCGCATCGAGCCCAGCCTCGAAGCCGCCTTCGTCGATTACGGCGCCGAGCGTCACGGCTTCCTGCCGTTCAAGGAGATCTCGCGCAGCTATTTCAAGCCGGGCGTCGATGCCGGCAAGGCGCGCATCCAGGACGCACTGTCCACCGGGCAGGAACTGATCGTCCAGGTCGAAAAGGACGAACGCGGCAACAAGGGCGCGGCGCTGACGACCTACATCTCGCTGGCCGGCCGCTACCTCGTGCTGATGCCGAACAACCCGCGTGGTGGCGGCGTTTCGCGGCGCATCGAAGGCGAGGATCGCCAGGAACTGCGCGAGGTCATGGACCAATTGCAGTCGCCCGCCGGCATGAGCCTGATTGCCCGCACCGCCGGCATCGGTCGCACGGTCGAGGAACTGCAATGGGATCTGAACTACCTGCTGCAGTTGTGGACCGCCATCGACGGCGCCGCCAAGTCCCAGGGCGGCGCCTTCCTGATCTACCAGGAGTCGAGCCTGGTGATCCGTGCCATCCGCGATTACTTCCAGCCCGAGATCGGCGAGATCCTCATCGATACCGATGACATCTACGAGCAGGCACAGCAGTTCATGGCGCATGTCATGCCTGGCAATGTCGCGCGCGTCAAGCGTTACCGCGACGACGTGCCGCTGTTCTCGCGCTTCCAGATCGAGCACCAGATCGAGTCGGCCTATTCGCGCCAGGTGACGTTGCCCTCGGGCGGTGCCATCGTCATCGACCATACCGAAGCGCTGGTGTCGGTCGACGTCAACTCCGGACGCGCCACGCGCGGTACCGACATCGAGGAAACCGCGCTGCGCACCAACTGCGAAGCCGCCGACGAAATCGCCCGCCAGCTGCGCCTGCGCGACCTGGGCGGCCTGATCGTCATCGACTTCATCGACATGGAATCGGCGAAGAACCAGCGCGAAGTCGAGAACCGTCTGCGCGATGCGCTGCATCACGATCGCGCCCGCGTGCAGACCGGCAAGATCTCCCGTTTCGGTCTGCTCGAGCTGTCGCGCCAACGCCTGCGCCCGGCGCTCGCAGAGACCAGCTACATCACCTGCCCGCGCTGCACCGGCACCGGCCATATCCGCTCGACCGAATCGGCGGCGCTGCACATCCTGCGCATCCTCGAAGAAGAGGCGATGAAGGAGAACACGGGCGCCATCCACACGCAGGTACCGGTCGATGTCGGTACCTTCCTGCTCAACGAAAAGCGCGTGGACATCGCCAAGATCGAAGTCCGCCATCGCGTCAATCTGGTCATCGTGCCGAACCGGCATCTGGAAACGCCGGCGCACGAAATCACGCGCCTGCGCCACGACCAGCTCAACGACGAAGGCGTGCAATTGGCCAGCTACCAGATGGCGGAACGCGCCGAAAAGGCGGCGGAGGCCAATACCTACCAGCCGCCGTCGGCCAATACGGAGGCCAAGCCGGCGAAGATCGAAGCGGCGGTCAAGGGCGTCACGCCCGATCAGCCCGCGCCGATCGTCGAGCCCCGCCACGAAGCGCCGCCAACGCCACAGCCGGCGGTGGCGCGGACTTCGCAACCCGGATTGTGGGCGCGTATCGCGGCTTGGTTCGCCGGCACGCCGGCGCCCGCCGCGGAAACCGCACCTGCTGCTCCGGCACCGCGCCGCGAGGGGCGTCCGCAAGGTCGCGACGGTCGCGATGCCAAGGATGGTCGTGACGGTCGCGGCCGCCGCGACCGCGGCGACGGTCGTCGGGATGGCCGCCGGGACGGACCGCGCGACGAGAATCGTGGCGCGCAGGGTCGTCGCGATGGCAAGCCGGACAACAAGGACGGTGGACGCGACAACCGGGAGGGTCGGGAAAATCGGCCGCCGCGCAACGAGGCCGGCGCCGAAGGCAAGCCGCCACGCGAACCGCGTGAGCCACGCGAGCCGCGCGAGCCGCGCGAACAGCGTCCTCGGCAGGATCGCCCGCCGCGCCCCGAACGCGAAAATGCCGTCGCCGAAACAGGATCGGCGGTTGCAACCGATGAGGCCGCGCTGGCCTTGATCGCTGCGGCCGACCAGGCGGGCGGACGCAACGAAGGCGAAGGTGACGGCCGTGGCAATCGCCGCCGGCGGGGCCGCGGGCGCGGTCGCCGCGAAGGTCAGGTCGCTACCGCAACCGGCATGGATGCCGCGAGCGAAGGCGGAGATGGCGACATGGCGAATGCCGCGCAACTGCCGCTGCTTGATGCGCCTGTTGCCACCCCGATGGCCGAAGTGCAGGCCACCGACGTGCCGCAGCCCGCGGCGCAAACCATTGCCGAGGCGACTTCGCCTGTCGTTACCGTCGCTCAGGCGCTGATCGATGAGCCGAAAACGGTGGCGAACGTCCCGGTGGTTGCGACTATCAGCGAGGTCCTGCCAATCGCCGAACCGGCGCCGGAAGTGGTTGCTGCCGTGCCGGTGGACGTGATCGCGCCAGCGGTGCCGGAAGTTGTCGCTGCCGTAGTGCCGGAAGTTGTCGTCGAGGCTGCGCCGTCCGTGCCCCCCGTGCCGCCGGTCGCCGTCGCGCCGATCATCATGCCGACGCCGACCGTCGAGGACATCTCCAGTGCGCTGGAAAGTGCAGGATTGCAGTTGGTGCAGACACGTGCCGATTCGCCGCGGCCGGTGATCGACGAGCCGGCACCGCGACTGGGTCGCAAGCCGCGCCCCGCGGTCGTGGTGGCCGATGAGCCGTTGCAGATGGTTGAAACGCGAAACAGCTGACCGCGCGGCTTTCAAGCCCGACCAAACGCCCCTGCGGCTTGCGCCGCCGGGGCGTTTTTCATGGGCGATGCAATTCGATGAGCAGGCGCTCGGCGGTTTGCTCGACAAGGTCGAGCACGTGTTCGAAGCCGTCCTTGCCGCCGTAGTACGGGTCGGGCACGTCGCCCCGCTGCTGCGGATGGAAATCGAGGAAGAGGCGGACGCGGCTGCGGGCGTCGTCGGGGGCCAACTCGCGCATGATGTCCAGATGCAGCCGCGCGCACGTGCGACGGCGACGGCACGTGGATCGGGCGCCTCGCCACTGTGGTAGCCGGTGGTGCCGGCGGAGTCGAAGGTGAAGGCGTCGGCCAGACCCATGCGTGCGGCCATCGTCCGGGCGACGCCTTCGGCGGTGGGCGAGCGACAGATGTTGCCGGTGCATACGAACAGCACGCGCGTCGGGCTCATGCCGCCGCTCCCGGCGCGTCGTGCGCTTCGCCGCCAAAGGCAAGATGCTTGATGCGGAACAGTTCGTCGCGCGCTGCCGCGGCCTGTTCGAATTCGAGGTTCTTCGCGTGCTCCTGCATGGCTTTCTCGAGTCGCCTGATTTCGCGGGCAAGCGCCTTTTCGCTCATCGTTTCGTATCGCGCCGCTTCTTCGGCTGCCCTCATCTGGGCGCGTTCGGCGTTCGCCGACTCCACGTCATAGACGCCGTCGATGATGTCCTTCACCCGCTTCTTCACGCTCACCGGCACGATGCCGTGCGCGGTGTTGAATTCGACCTGCTTGCGGCGGCGGCGTTCGGTTTCGTCGATCGCCCGGCGCATCGAATCGGTCATGCGGTCGGCATAGAGTATCGCCGTGCCGTTGAGATGGCGCGCGGCGCGGCCGATGGTCTGGATCAGCGAGCGCGTGGAACGCAGGAAACCTTCCTTGTCGGCATCGAGGATCGCCACCAGCGACACCTCGGGGATGTCGAGGCCCTCACGCAGCAGATTGATGCCGACGAGGACGTCGAATTCGCCAAGCCGAAGGTCGCGGATGATTTCGACGCGCTCTACGGTGTCGATGTCCGAATGCAGGTAGCGCACCTTGACGCCATTGTCTGCGAGGAATTCGGTGAGCTGCTCGGACAGGCGCTTGGTCAGCGTGGTGACCAGCACGCGTTCGCCCAACGCGATGCGCCGTTTCGCCTCGGCGAGCAGGTCGTCCACCTGCGTGCTGGCAGGGCGGACCTCGATTTGGGGATCGACCAGGCCAGTGGGCCGCACCACCTGCTCGACGACCTGTCCCTGATGACTCGCTTCATAGTCGGCGGGCGTGGCCGAGACGAAAATCGTCTGCGGCATCAGCCGCTCGAACTCCTCGAACTTCAACGGCCGGTTGTCCAGCGCGGACGGCAGGCGGAAGCCGTAATTGACGAGATTCTCCTTGCGCGAGCGGTCGCCCTTGTACATGGCGCCTGCCTGCGGAATGGCGACGTGCGATTCATCGACGAACATGATCGCATCGGCCGGCAGGTAGTCGTAGAGCGTCGGTGGCGGCTCGCCGGCCTGCCGACCGGACAGGTGCCGCGAGTAGTTCTCGATGCCCTTGCAAAAGCCCAGTTGATCGAGCATTTCGAGATCGAAGCGCGTGCGCTGCTCGATGCGCTGCAGTTCGACCAGACGCTGCTCCTTTGAAAAGTAGTCGATCCGTTCGCGCAGCTCGGCCTTGATCTTGTCGACGGCACGCAGCACGGTGGCGCGCGGCGTGACGTAGTGGCTGGACGGGAACACGGTGAAACGGCCCAGCTGCTGGCGGGTGTGGCCGGTGAGCGGATCGAACAGCTTGAGCGACTCGATCTCGTCGTCGAACAGCGTGACACGCAGGGCGCTTTCGGCATTCTCGGCCGGGAAGATGTCGATGACATCACCGCGGACGCGGTAGGCACCGCGGCCGAACTCGACGTCATTGCGCTCGTACTGCATTTCGGTCAGGCGGCGGATGATGTCGCGCTGGCCCATCTTCTCGCCCTGCTTGAGGTGCAGGATCATGCTGTGGTAATCGACGGGATCACCGATGCCGTAGATCGCCGAGACGGTGCACACGATCACCACATCGCGCCGTTCGAGCAGGCTTTTCGTCGCGGAAAGGCGCATCTGCTCGATGTGTTCGTTGATCGAGGAGTCCTTCTCGATGAACAGGTCACGCGCCGGCACGTAAGCCTCCGGCTGGTAATAGTCGTAGTACGAGACGAAATACTCGACGGCATTTTCCGGGAAGAACTCGCGGAACTCGGAGTAGAGCTGTGCGGCCAGGGTCTTGTTCGGTGCCAGCACCAGCGCCGGCCGACCCAGACGGGCAATGACGTTGGCCATGGTGTAGGTCTTGCCCGAGCCGGTGACGCCGAGCAGCGTCTGGAACGACAGCCCATCGTGAATGCCTTCGATGAGCTTGGCGATGGCCTCGGGCTGGTCGCCGGCAGGCTGGAACGGCTGATGCAGCCGCCACGGACTGCCGGCGAATTCGGCAACGCGGCCGGCGGTCTTTTCGTTGAAGTCGATGATCTGGGCCACGTTTGCCTGCGTGTAGGACACGGGAGGTCGCGCGCCGAGAGGCGACGGACGATCGGGTATTATTGCGCGGAATGGCGACGTTTCGCGTGCCTTCCGGACTCTGGCGCCGTCCCGCCACGACTGTAGTTTGGAGTGATTCATGAGTGCGATATTCGGCGCCGTCGAGATGGCGCCCCGCGACCCGATCCTCGGCCTCACCGAGGGGTTCAACGCCGATACGCGGACGACCAAGGTCAACCTCGGCGTCGGCGTCTATTACGATGACAACGGCAAGATCCCGCTGCTCGGCGCCGTGCGCGCCGCCGAGAAGGTGCGGCTGGAGGCGGCGCCTGCGCGCGGCTACCAGCCGATCGAAGGGCTCGCCGCCTACAACAACGCGGTGCAGGGACTGCTGTTCGGTGCGGCTTCTCCGATCACGGCGGCCGGCAGGGCGATCACCGTCGAGGCATTGGGCGGTACCGGCGCACTGAAGGTCGGCGCAGATTTCCTCAAGCGGCTGTATCCGCAAAGCAGGGTGGTGATTTCCGATCCGAGCTGGGAGAACCATCGCGCGCTGTTTGAAAACACCGGCTTTGCCGTCGACAATTACACGTACTACGACCCGGCGACGCGCGGCGTCGATTTCGCCGGCATGAAGGCCAGCCTCACCGCGCTGCCGGCGAACACCATCGTCGTGCTGCACGCGTGCTGCCACAATCCGACCGGTGCCGACATCACGGCGGCGCAGTGGCGCGAGGTCGT
Organism: Rhodocyclaceae bacterium; assembly: GCA_044230495.1. Lineage (GTDB taxonomy): Bacteria > Pseudomonadota > Gammaproteobacteria > Burkholderiales > Rhodocyclaceae > JADJEF01. The sequence continues at coordinate 11,634 of JBGARB010000062.1, read as the reverse complement.
CGACATCGTGCGCGAGCGCGGCCTCGTCGCCTTCATCGACATGGCCTACCAGGGCTTCGCCGACGGCATCCAGGAAGACGCGGTGGCGCTCGACCTGTTCTCAGCGTCGGGGATGCCGTTCCTCGTCTCGAGCAGTTTCTCGAAATCGTTCTCGCTGTATGGCGAGCGCGTCGGCGCGCTGACCATCGTCACCGAGAGCAAGGACGAAGCGGCGCGCGTGCTGTCGCAGGTCAAGCGCGTGGTGCGTACCAATTATTCGAACCCGCCGACGCATGGCGGTGCCGTCGTGGCCGCGGTCCTGTCCGATCCGGCGCTGCGCAAGCAATGGGAGGACGAACTGGCCGGCATGCGCGTGCGCATTCGCGAGATGCGCGTCGGACTGGTCGAAAAGCTCAAGGCGCGCGGCGTGGCGCAGGATTTCTCCTTCGTGGTTCGCCAGCGCGGCATGTTCAGCTACACGGGCCTGACGGCGCAACAGGTCGAGCGGTTGCGCGACGAGTTCGGCATTTATGCGGTTTCGACCGGGCGCATCTGCCTCGCCGCGCTCAATAGCCGCAACATCGACTATGTCGCCGATGCGATCGCGGCAGTGCTGAAATAAACGGCGAACCGCTTGCCCGGAGATCGGTCGTGTCGATATAATGCGACCCGCTTTCAATTCCCCGATAGCTCAGTTGGTAGAGCGCCGGACTGTTAATCCGTAGGTCCCTGGTTCGAGCCCAGGTCGGGGAGCCAAGTTTCATCGGCAGCATCGCAAGTTTGCGCCCGTAGCTCATCTGGATAGAGTACTTGGCTACGAACCAAGGGGTAGGGAGTTCGAATCTCTCCGGGCGCGCCAGAACATGAAAGGGGTTGGCTTCTGCCAACCCCTTTCGCTTTTTGTCTTCGACTATCAACGTGTGGCAATTGCCTGCCAACCGCACAGCGCCTATGCTGGATGCCCGATGGCGTGGAGACTGCCGTGGCGTCGCTGGAACGCATTCGTACCGATGGATTTCGCCGCTGGTATGAGCGCCAGTTGATCGAATCGCACAGTTGGCTGCTCAGTGGATTTCTGGGCCTGATCGTACTCGTGAGCGGCGTGGAGCTTCTTGGCAGCGGACAGCGCGGCCTCGGCGTGGTGTTGCTGCTTGCGGGTCTGGCGGTCACCGTGGCGAGTTGGCGACGATATCGGCTGATGCTGGAGGTTGCCGAGTCCCTCGGCGCGCAAGCCACCTGCCCGCATTGCGAGACCTATGGACGGTTTTCAGTTGCGTCATCGGGCCCCGCACCATTGCCCGACGGGGATGATCCGGCGCTGGAGGATCGCGGCGGTGGTGTCTGGTTGAGCGCGACGTGTTCGCGCTGCGGAAATGGGTGGACCTTGACGCAAGGCGCCGTCCCGCCATCACTGTAGTTTGCGTGCCGAAAAGAAAAAGGGCACTCCTTGCGGAGCACCCTTTTCATATGGTCCGGTCGATGCCTTCGGCCGGCAAGGGAAGCGCGCGCCTTGCGGCGACGACGCGCTTAAATCCTGCGACGGCGACGCGAAGCGGCGATGCCTGCCAAACCGAGGCCCAGCAGCGCGAGCGACATCGGCTCCGGTGTTTCGTTGTCGGGCTGCACATTGCCGGCGACCTGAAGCAGCTTGACCATGTCGGTGCCACCACCAACCGTCGTCGACGTCACGCCACCATAGGTCGTGGTACCAACACCATAGCCGTTGCTGTACGCGCTGACCAACCACCAGCTCGATGCGCCGGCACCGTTGATGTCGATGGTCCGAGCGGGCGTTCCCGGGTCAGACGCGACGTTGGAGAAGTGACCGACAAGCTCCCATCCGCTGGCAATCAGACCCGCGGTCGTGTAACCGGCCAGTGCAGCGCCGATCGAGGCCGGTGCAGTCGAACCGGCCCAGCGCAGCACGCTGATGTCGGAATCGTTGGAGTACCAACCGATGCTGACGCTGGTCAGCGCGATCTCGGAAGCAAAGTCGAGCGCAATCAGATCGACATTGTTCAAATTGTCCATCGAGTGTTGCCCGTCACCGCTTCCTTCACCGGGATTCACCACGCCGTAGTCGTAACCGGTCGTCTGGCCGGCGATCGTGACCGGCGTATCCGGTGATGAGGTCCAGTTCCAGCGCTGGATGCTCGAAGACGCAAACGTTTGTCCGGATCCCGTGGTTGACCACGCTGTGGCGGTCATTTCCGGATCCGTGGTGACGGTGGCGGCGCAATCGTAGGCATTGCCGACGCTCGTCGAGGTGCCCGATGACAACTGGCACGCCTTCGGATCGGTGTTGTCCCACATGGCCCACGTCGATGTTGCAAACGCAGGTGCGGCGGCGCTGGCAAGCACAAGTCCCAGCAATAGGTGGTGCGCCGATTTCCGTTGAACTGCACGCATGGTCGTTTCCTTCCTCATTGTCCGCCCCGGATGTCGAAGCGGCCGCAGGAGCTAATGGCTTCCAAGTAGCGAGAATTGTGCCATGACTGTTTACTTGTTACCAATCAAAATGTTATTACATTCCACCGACATCCACCTGGAAAACATGTAAAGGAATCCGACGCGTCCGATGGGCTCAAGGGGATGTCGCCAACGTCTTTGCCAAATCAAGCGCCTGATCGACGCCGTCGAAGGACCGATTCATGCCCAATGCCGCATCAAGCTCCATTCTGGCCTCCGTCTTTCGTCCGGCCTTGGCCAGTACCGCGGCCAGGTGGTAGCGGATCTCGGCATTGCCGGGCGCACGCAAGCGCGCATCGCGCAACCGCTGCAATGCCGCATCGGTTTTGCCTTGCTGGAACATGATCCAGCCGACCGTATCGACGAAGCCGGGATTGCCGGGCGATGCGGCGACCGCCTTTTCAGCCGCTTGAAGGGCCGTCGGGTCGCCAAGCCGAAGCAGCGTATTGGCCAGATTGTTGAGGATTTCGGCGTCGTTTGGCGCCAGCTTGAGCGCTTCTTCGTAGGCGCTTCGCGCAGCCTTGAAATTCCCTGCCGCTGCATACGCATCGCCAACCGCGCGACGCGCGAACAGGTCCTTCGGGTGAGTTCGCGCCCAATCCACGAGCAGCTTCTGTACTGCGCCCGGGCCTTGTTCGGTGGCCAGCGCGCGGGCAAGCCGCTTGAGGGAATCATTGCTCGGCTCGATGGCATGCGCGCGGCGGTAATGCTCAAGGGCGGCCGCTCTATCGCGCCGAGCCACGGCGATGTCACCCAAAAGGCTCGCCCCTATCGCGCGCCGCGGAAACTTGGCAGCGATGCTGCGCGCGCGATGCTCGGCGGCAGCCAGATCGCCCTGCCGAAGTTCGATCTCGACCATCAACGCCAGCGCCGGAAGGTAATCCGGCTGCGTTGTGAGCGCCTTGCCCAAGCTGTAGGCGGCGCCGGGCAGATTGCCGGCCGCCTGCTGCAGCAAGGCGATGCGGACCTGCGCATCGGCGCGGTATTCTGCCAAGCGTGTGGCGTTACTCAAGGAATTCTGCGCGCCAGAGTTGTCGCCGGCAGCCACCTGTGCGCGGGCGAGCGTGATGAGCACGACGAGCTCGTTGAGGGATCGGCTGGCCACGCGTTTGGCGACCTCGACGGCGGGCGACGCTTGTCCGTGTCGCAGGTGGTATTCGACCTGCGCGAGGCCCCAGCGCGGATCATCGGGTGCCGCCTCTTGCGCACGTTCAAGCCAGCGCAAGGTTTCTTCATGGTGTCCCTGGAGTTCTTCGATCAGGGACAGTTCGAACATCGCCTCCGGAAATTTCTCTTTTGCCTTCAATAGGCCCTTGATTCTTTCGCGTGCGCTGTCGTAGCGACGCGCCGCAACGTCAATGCGCGCAAGGTTCAGGCGCGGCTCGAGAACGGTGGGGTCGAGCGACGCGGATTTTTCGAAAGCCGTGGTCGCGCCCTTGATGTCGCCTGAGCGCCGTTTGGCCATGCCAAGCATGTTGAATACGTGCGCGTTCCCCGGGTGGGCGACGGACAGCTTCTCGATCAGCGCAATGGCCTTGCGGTTCTGGCCGCCCGCCAGGTAAAGCCCGGCAAGCGACATCGCCGGAATGACCTGCTTCGGGTCGCGCTTTACCGTGTTCTCGAGCACATCCAGCGCATTGCCGGTCTGGCCGCTGCGCAACAGGCTGAGTCCCAGTACCGTGCGGAATTCAGGCACGTCACGCCTTTCGAGCGCCTTCGTCATCAACGAAGCCGCCCGCGCGTCCTGACCGCGACTCATCAGTGCCGAGGCCAGCAGGATCATTGCCTGTGCGTCGTCGGGGCGCGCCCGCAAATAGGCTTCCAGGACGTCGGCAGCCTTGTCGGCACGCGAGTCGGCAACATACAGCTGCGCGAGCAGCTTCGTTGCCGGCGAGTGGTTCTGCAGGCGCTGGAACGCCTCCAGATAAACGGTGGCCCGTTCCCGCGATCCTAGCGCGTAGTGCGCCAGGCCATTGAGCATCAGCAGCTGCGGCCGATAGCGGATGAAATCCATCGGCACGGGGTCGATGAGGGCGGTCATTTCCTTGAGTGCGGCCAATGCGGCTTCCTGCTTGCCATCGCGTTCGGCCAGCAGGGCCTTCATGTACACCGCGCGCGGATCGCGGGACTGCGCGCGAAGAAGCTCCTCGACGTCGCTGGCGGCCTCCTTGCTTTGGCCCAGATCGATCAGCAGCCCGGCGCGCGATACGCGCGCCTCCGAGTTCCTGGGTTCCAGTGCGAGCACTTTGTTGTAGGCCGCGAGGGCACCCGCCTGATCGCCCATCGCATGCAGGACCGCACCATGGTAGTAGTGCGTCTCGGCGCTGTCGGGCGACAGTGCCATGGCCCGTTCGAGCGCTGCAGCGGCTTCCCGTGTCTGACCGCTGCGCAGCCGGACCGAGACTTCCGCCAGCGCCGTGGCGGCGGACCGCGGATCCAGCCCGCGCGCCTCGCCGATGGCGGCCAATGCACCCTTGTAATCCGTGAGATCAGCCAGCGATGCGGCGCGCAGCACGAGCAATTGCACTCGGATGCCGACGGGCAGGCCGCCGGGCGAGAAGTCCGGCCGGTCGAGGAACTCGCGTTGCTTGCCCTGCGCGATCAGCGCCTGCGCCATCGGGACGACGATCTCGCTGCGATTGACGCCAAGGCGCAGCGCGTCGCCGAAGGCCACCTCGGCCGCGGCAACGGAGCCGTTTTCCATGAGGGCCTTGCCCAGCAGGAGGTGCACCGCGAGCTGCGACCGGTCGACCTGCAGCGCGTTGCGCAGCTGGATGATCGCGCCGTCGAGGTCCTTCTTCTCGTAACGGATCAGGGCATCTTCATAGAATTTCGCCGCCTTGGGATCGGCGACCTGTGCCGACGCCATGGTGCAAATGCAGGTGGTGCAGCACGCGAACAGCGCGTGGCGCACGATGCGCAACGCCGTGTATGCGACGGAATGGGTCATGGCGACGGCAATGTCGACGGCAAAAGCGCAGTATCGGGGAGCGGCGGCACCCGGTCAATCACCGTCGGCGCGCCATTCCCGCTCAAAGCCCCTTGGGCAGCGCGAAGACGACGCCTTCGCTGCTCTCGTCGAGGGGGCCCTGGAGCGTTCCGCCCAGTTCGCCAAGCCGCCCGAGCACGCCCTTCACCAGGACCTCCGGCGCCGAAGCGCCGGCAGTGACGCCAACCGTGCCGCCTCCGGTCAGTGACGCCGGGTCGATCTGGCTGGCGTCGTCGATCAGGTGCGCACGGGCACCATGCTGTTCCGCGACCTCGCGCAGGCGATTGGAGTTCGAGCTGTTCTTCGAGCCGACGACCAGCATCACGTCGACGCGCGGCGCGAGCCGCTTGACTTCGTCCTGGCGGTTCTGCGTGGCATAGCAGATGTCGTCCTTTTTCGGTCCGACGATGGCGGGAAAGCGTGCGCGCAAGGCCGCGACGATGTTGGCGGCATCATCCACCGACAGCGTCGTCTGCGTCACGTAGGCCAGCTTCGCCATGTCGTCGGCGACGGGCAAGGCGGCGACATCGGCAACGTTTTCGACGAGGAACATGTCGCCATCGCACTGGCCCATGGTGCCTTCGACTTCGGGGTGCCCCTTGTGGCCGATCATGACGATGCGGTATCCCTGCCGGTGCAGGCGCGCCACTTCCAGATGCACCTTGGTGACCAGCGGGCACGTTGCGTCGAAGACGTTGAGGCCGCGCGCTTCCGCTTGCCGGCGCACCGATTGCGGCACGCCGTGGGCGCTGTAGATCAGCGTCGCGCCTTCGGGCACATCGGCCAGATCCTCGATGAAGACGGCGCCCTTGGCCTTGAGGTCGTCCACCACATGCCGGTTGTGCACCACTTCGTGGCGCACGTAGATCGGTGCGCCGAATCGCGCCAGCGCGCGCTCGACGATGGCGATGGCGCGTTCGACGCCGGCACAGAAGCCGCGCGGGTTGGCGAGCAGGATGTCCATCAGATGACCCCGATGAGTTCGACTTCGAAGTGCAGGGCGCGGCCGGCGAGCGGGTGATTGAAATCGATCAGCGCCGAATCGGCATCGACCGACAGCACGGTACCGGCGATGCGCTGCCCATCCCGGCCGGCGATGTCCACCGTGCCGTGCGCGACGACATCGGCGCCTGCGGGCAGATCGGCCAGCGCAATGCGTTGCACGAACTGCTCGTTGCGTGGGCCGAAGGCGCGTTCGGGCGGCAATTCCGTGGCGCGCCGCTCGCCCGCGGACATGCCCACGAGGCAGGCTTCGAGCGGCGGCGCCAGTTCGCCGTTGCCCAGTTGCAGCGTGGCCGGGCGCTGCGCAAACGTGCTGACCAGTTCGGTGCCGTCGAGCGTGCGCAGGCGATAGTGCAGCGTGACCAGGCTGCCGGCATGGACGCGATCGTTCAATTGGCTTCTCCGTGACGAAACTGCTGCCAGAGCATCAGCGCCACGCCGAGCGTGATCGCCGAGTCGGCAACGTTGAAGGCGGGGAAATACCAGCCCGCCCAATGTACCTGGATGAAGTCGATCACCCGGTCGATGCGCAGGCGGTCGATGACGTTGCCGACGGCGCCGCCCATGATGCCCGCGGCGGCCAGCGGCAGCGCACGCTCCTGGGCATGTGCGCGCAGCAGCGTGTACAGCCAGACGCAGATCGCGGCGGCGAGCACGACGAAGAACCACTTCTGCCAGCCGCCCGCATCGGCCAGGAAGTTGAACGCGGCGCCGGTATTGAACACCAGCACGAGGTTGAAGAACGGCGTGACGGGCAGCGTCTCGTAGGGCTGGAAGACACTCATCACCCAGATCTTGGTGATCTGGTCGAGGACGACGATGGCCGCCGCCACGCCCAGCCATGGCAGCGCGGTGCGCCGTCCCGCCACCACTGTAGTTTCAGGCAAAGCGGCGCGCCTCGCCGGTGCCGAACAGGTTCCCGGCGCAGCGGCTGCACAGATGCGGATGCTCCGCGGCGTGCGCATGCGTGCCGACGTCCGCGCGGTAATGCCAGCAGCGCGCGCACTTGGCATGCGGCGACGGCGTGGCGGTGACGCCCTGCGCGTCCTCGCTGACGGCGATCAGCGTGGCTTGCGAACAGATCAGCACGAAACGCAGGTCATCGCCCAGGCTGGCCAGTGCCGCATGCCGCGCACCGGCGGCGCGAATGTCGACTTCCGCCTGCAGCGACGAGCCGACGTGGCCGGCCTCGCGTTGCGCTTCGATGGCCTTGGCGACGTCGGCGCGCGCGCCGCGGATGATCTGCCAGCGGGCGAGCAGCTCGGACTCGCCGGCAGCCTCGGGCAGCGCGTGCCATGTCGTGAGCATGACGCTGTCGCCGTTGCCGGAGAGCGCCCAGATTTCCTCGGCGGTAAAGGCAAGGATCGGCGCCATCAGTCGCGTCAGCGTCTGCACGATGTGCCACAGCGCCGACTGCGCCGAGCGGCGCGCGTGGCTGTCGGCGGCCGTGGTGTAGAGCCGGTCCTTGAGGATGTCGACATAGAACGCGCCGAGATCCTCCGCACAGAAGTTCTGCAGCGCCTGCACCACCTTGTGGAACTCGTAGACATCGTAGTCGGCGGCGCAGCGTGCCTGCAGCTGGCGGGTCAGCGCCAGCGCGTAGCGGTCGATCTCCAGCCACTCGCCGACCGGCAGCATGTGGCTGGCCGGGTCGAAGTCCGCCGTGTTGGCGAGGAGGAACTTCAGCGTGTTGCGCAGCCGGCGATAGACCTCGACCACGCGCGCGAGGATTTCCTTCGAGATCGACAGCTCGCCCGAATAGTCGGTCGCTGCCACCCACAGGCGCAGGATCTCGGCACCGAGCGTGTCGGCGACTTCGCGCGGCGCGATGACATTGCCCCGGCTCTTGGACATCTTCATGCCCTTGCCGTCGACGACGAAACCGTGCGTCAGCAGTGCCTTGTAGGGCGCGCGACCGTCGATCGCCGTGCCGGTGAGCAGCGAGGAATGGAACCAGCCGCGATGCTGGTCCGAGCCCTCGAGATACAGGTCGGCCGGGTAGCTGCTCTGCTCGGCGTGGGATCCGCGCAGCACCGTGCGGTGCGTACTGCCGGAATCGAACCAGACATCCAGCGTGTCGCGCATCTTGTCGTAGTGCGCGGCATCGTCGCCGAGCAGGTCACGCGCATCGAGGCTGAACCAGCCTTCGATGCCCTGCTGCTCGACCCGCTGCGCCACCTGCTCGAGCAATTCGAGCGTGCGCGGGTGCGGTTCGCCCGTCGCCTTGTGCAGGAAGAAGGGGATCGGCACGCCCCAGTTGCGCTGGCGCGAGACGCACCAGTCCGGGCGGTTGGCGATCATCGCGTGCAGCCGCGCCTTGCCCCAGTCTGGATAGAAGCGCGTCGCCTCGATGGCGGCCAGCGCCATGTCGCGCAGCGTCGCGCTGCCATCGGCCGGCACGCGATCCATGCCGACGAACCACTGCGTGGTAGCGCGGTAAATGATCGGCGTGCGGTGGCGCCAGCAGTGCATGTAGCTGTGCGTGATCTCACCGCTGGCGAACAGGCAGCCGGCATCGGCGATCTTCTCGAGGATCGCCGGCGCCGCCTTCCAGACGTTCATGCCGCCAAAGTAGGGAAGGTCGGCGGCGAAGCTGCCGTCGCCCTGAACCGGCGTGAGAATTTCGTCGTTGTGCATGCCGTGCTTGCGGCAGGACTCGAAATCCTCGAGGCCGTATGCCGGCGCGCTGTGCACGATGCCGGTGCCGGCATCGAGCGTGACGTAGTCGCCCAGAAAGACGGGCGAGTTGCGCTCGTAGAACGGATGGCGGAACTTCACCAGCCCCAGCGCGGCGCCATTGCAGGCGCCGAGCACGGTGCCGTCAAGGCCGAAGCGATCCAGCGCGGCGCCCCGCAACTCGGCGGCGAGGATCAGGCAGCCGCGCGCCGTACGCACCAGCTCGTAGGTGAAATCCGGGTGCATGTTCAACGCCTGGTTGCCCGGAATCGTCCACGGCGTCGTGGTCCAGATCACCGCGAAGACATCGCCGGCCGGCAACTCGTCTACGCCGAACGCGTGTGCCACGCGGGCGCGGTCGGCGGCGTCGAGCCGAAAGCCGACGTCGATGGCGGGGGACTTCTTGTCCTGATATTCGACCTCTGCCTCGGCCAGCGCCGAGCCGCAATCGAAGCACCAGTTGACCGGCTTCAGGCCCTTGAACAGATAGCCGCGCGCGAACAGCTCGCCGACCACGCGAATCTCGTCGGCTTCGGCGCGGAAGGACATCGTCGTGTAGGGGTTGTCCCATTCGCCGAGCACGCCCAGGCGCACGAAGTCGGCCATCTGGCGCTTGATCTGCTCGGTGGCGTGGGCGCGGCACAGTTCGCGCGCCTTGTCGGCGGGCAGGTGCTTGCCATGGGTCTTCTCGACCTGGTGTTCGATCGGCAGGCCGTGACAATCCCAGCCGGGAACATACGGCGCGTCGAAGCCGGCCAGCGTACGCGAACGGACGATGATGTCCTTGAGCACCTTGTTGACCGCGTGGCCGATGTGGATGTCGTTGTTGGCATACGGCGGGCCGTCGTGCAGCACGAAGCGCGGCCGGCCGCGCGAGGCCTCGCGGATGCGGCGATAGAGCTGCTTGTTCTGCCACGCGGCGACCCAGCCGGGCTCGCGCTTGGCCAGGTCGCCGCGCATCGGAAACGGCGTGTCCGGCATGTTCAGCGTGCTGCGGTAATCGCGTTTCGGGTCGGTCGCGTCAGCCATGAGTGGGGTTGCTTTCGAAATAGGCGCGCACGGCGACGACATCGCGGGCGATCTGCGCCTTGAGCAGGTCGAGGGATTCGTATTTTGCTTCGTCGCGCAGCCGGTGCAGGAACTGCACGGCGACATGCGCGCCGTAGATGTCGCGATCGAAATCGAGCAGATGCACTTCGAGCACCGGCGCCAGGCCCGCACCCAGCGTCGGGCGCACGCCGAGGCTGGCGGCGCCCCGCACCGGCGCATTGCCCAGACCATCGACCTGCACGGCGAAGACGCCGGTGAGCGGCAGCTTCTTGCGCTTGAGCTGGATGTTCGCCGTCGGGAAGCCGATCGCGCGACCGATCTTGCTGCCGTGCATGACCCGACCGGCAATGGTGTAGGGGCGACCGAGCAGGCGCGCGGCGTGCTCGATTTCGCCACCGGCAAGACAGGCACGGACCGCCGAGCTGGACACGCGCTCGCCGGCGAGATCGACCGTATGCATCGCCTCGACGCCGAAACCGCGTTCGTTGCCCGCACCTTTGAGCGTACCGAAGTCGCCCAGGCGTCGCGTGCCGTAACGGAAATCGTCGCCAATCAGGACATGGCGGGCGGCGAGCCCGGCACAGAGGATGCGATCGACGAACTGCTCGGCGGTGAGCGAGGCGAAGCGTGCATCGAAGCGGCAGACATGCACGCGGTCGACGCCGCAATCGGCGAGCAGGGCGAGCTTCTCGCGCAGGCTGGACAGACGCGCCGGCGCCGATTCCGGCGCGAAGTACTCGCGCGGATGCGGCTCGAACGTCAGCACGGTTGCCGGCAGATCGCGCTCGCGCGCGGCATCGACCAGATGCGCGAGCAGCGCCCGGTGGCCGTAATGGACGCCGTCGAAATTGCCGATGGTCAGCGCGCAGGGCACCGGGCCGGCATGCGCCGCCGGATCGTGCCCGGCCTGCGTGACGCCGCGAAAAACCTGCATGGTTGCGCTGCGGAAGGTGCCGGAGAGGGAGCGCGGATTCTATCAGCCGGCGGCCGGCTGCCCGCCTACAACAAGGCCAGTTTCGACTTGGCCAGCGGCGGATTCTGCGCGAAATAGCCCTGGATGCCCTTGAGGATCGCGCCGGCCATGCGCTCCTGGTAGGCCTCGTCGGTGAGGCGCTTTTCCTCTTCGGGATTCGAGATGAAGGCCGTTTCGACGAGGATCGACGGCACGTCCGGCGCCTTCAGCACGGCAAAGCCGGCCTGCTCGATGCGTGGTTTGTGCAGGCGGTTGATGCGGCCCAGCTCGCCGAGCACGGCGCTGCCGAGCTTGCGGCTGTCGGCCTGCGTCGCCGTCTGCGTGAGATCCAGCAGCGTGCGCGCGACGTCGTTGTCCTTGACATCGAGATTGACGCCACCGATCAGGTCGGCGGCGTTTTCCTTCTGCGCCAGCCAGCGCGCCGCCGACGACGAGGCGCCGTTCTCCGACAACACGAAAACGCTGGACCCGCGCGCCGTCGGCTTGACGAAGGCAT
>JBGARB010000005.1:0-58348 GCA_044230495.1 Rhodocyclaceae bacterium | reverse complement strand
GGTTCATGTTGCGCTTGTAGGCAGCCTGCTGCTTCTGCAGGACGCTCAGGAATTCAGCCGGGATCGCCAGCGGATCGATTACGGGATTCTTGGTCATCTAGTCTTGTCCTCGGTGGCGGCCCTTGCGGCCGCGATTTCGTCTTTCAGGTCGTGGGCGCGCTTGATCAGGAAAGCGCGAATCCTTTCGATGTCATCTGTCTCGAGGCGGTGGCCGAAGGGCGGCATGCCCAGATGCGAACGGGCGCCAAAGACGATGGCCTCGAATTCCTTGTGCCTTTCCGCATCCAGATAACGCAGATCTGGAATGACATTGGCGCTCATGGCGCCGAGTCCGTGACATGCGCCGCAGTTATCGGCATACAGCTTCCGGCCGGCGTTCACAGTCTCGGCGCTGGCGGTTTGCGGTGGCGGCGCCGGCGGGGTGAAGACGCGACGCCTGACCTCGGGCATTGCTGCGGTACCGCCGAGCTTGAAGACCAACAGGCGCGAGTCAGGCACGACCGGCGAGCGCTGGGCGATGGCGCCGAACGTGATCGGGAAGGCGCCGCCCCAGCCGACGTTGAAGGCGACGTATTGCTCACCCTTGACGGCATACGCGATCGGCCCGGCAACGACGCCGCTGCTGACATCGCGCGACCACAACTGTTTGCCGCTGTCCGCGGCATAGGCGCGCAACTGCCCGTGCGTGGTGCCCTGGAAGACGAGGTTGCCGGCGGTGGCCAGTGTGCCGCCGTTCGACATCATCGGATAGGGCACCGACCAGACTTCCTTCTGCGCCACCGGATCCCACGCCTGCAGCTTGCCGGTGAACAGCTTCGCCAGCTCGTCGCGCCCGGCCTTGTCTTCGGGCACGACGGGAATCTCGACGCCGAGGTTGGGGACGCCCTTGGCGGGCTTGCGCGCCTTGCGCAACGGGTTGTAGTGCTCGGCCGTGGTGTGCTGCGGAATGTACACGAGTCCCGTGAGCGGGCTGTAGCTCATCGGGTGCCAGTTGTGCGCCCCCTGCGAGCCGGGGAAGACCAGCTTGGTTTCGCCCTTTGTCCAATAGTCGGCGGCGTCGTAGTCGATGATCGGCCGACCGGTGGCCTTGTCGATACCCTTGGCCCAGGTGACGATGGAGCCGAATTTCTCGGCGGAAATGAACTGGCCGGTGGCGGCGTCGAGCACGTAGAAGAAGCCGTTCTTCGGCGCCTGCATGACCACCTTGCGTGCCTTGCCGTCGATCGGCAGCGTGGCGACGATGATGTCCTGCGTGGCGGTGTAGTCCCAGGCGTCACCCGGCGTCGTCTGGTAGTGCCAGACATACTTGCCGGTATCGGGCCGCACGGCGACGATGGAGGACAGGAACAGGTTGTCGCCCTTGCCTTCGGAGCGCAGGCCGTAGTTCCAGAACGAGCCGTTGCCGGTGCCGATGTAGAGCAGGTCGAGTTCGGGGTCGTAGGCAAAGGCGTTCCACGCCGTGCCGCCGCCGCCCTGCACCCAGTACTGCTCGCCGTGCCATGTCTTGCGGATCATGGCGATGGCGTCGGATTCGTCGCCCTTGGCCGGGTCGCCCGGCACGGTATAGAAGCGCCAGGCCTGTTTGCCGGTGTCGGCATCGTAGGCGGTGACGTAGCCGCGGACGCCGAATTCGGCGCCGCCGTTGCCGATGACGACCTTGCCCTTGACGACGCGCGGGGCGCCGGTGATGGTGTAGTTGCGTTCCTTGTCGATGACGGTGTTCACCGACCAGAGCTTCTTGCCGCTCCTGGCGTCGAGCGCTTCGAGCCGGCCGTCATAAACGCCGACGAAGACCTTGCCACCCCACACGGCGACGCCGCGGTTGGCGGCATCGCAGCAGCCGGTGCCCTGCACGCCGCGCCAGACCTTGGGGTCGTATTTCCACAGCAGCTTGCCATTGGTGGCATCGAGCGCGTAGACCATGCTGTAGGCGCCGGTGGTGTAGAGCACGCCATCGACGACGATGGGCGTGGCTTCGACGACCCGGTCAAGGTCGTACTTGAACTGCCAGGCCAGGCCCAGGCGATCTACATTCCTGTCATTGACCTGCGAAAGCGGCGAAAAGCGCTGCTCGCCGTAGGTGCGGCCGTGGCTCATCCAGTTGCCCGGCTCGGCATCGGCGGCAATCAGCCGCGGGGCGTCGACCGGCGCCGCATCGACGGGTGCGGCAGCCGCGAGGGCCAGGAGGGCAAAAATGCGGATTGAATGGCGACACATCGAACTCTCCTCGAACGTTTGTGGTCTTGCATGTTTGCAAGCAATCAAGTCTAGACCAAGCCATCCGGCCCGGTCATTGGTCGGGGCGGCAATTTGCCCCCCTCCGGTCGCGCAGCTGCTCCGTCAGCGGGCCTGGTGGACGACACGGCCGGTGGTCACGAAGAACAAGGTGCGCGCTTCGCGGATGTCGGCATGCAACGCCTCGATCAGCGGTGCCGAAACCGGCTGCGCAGACGACCATTCGATGAGGAAGTTGGCACCCGAGCCGCCGCTCGTGTCGGCGCGCGGCACGAACAGCTCCAGCGTGCCCAGCGGCGGCACGCTGCGCGGTAGCGGCACGAACTCGCGCAGCAACTTGCCGTCGGTGTCGTAGTACTTCGCCGAGCCGACCGTGATCGGCGTCCGCGCATCGGTGTTGCGGATGCTGATGTGCGCCGACACCAGCGTTTGCGACGGCCGTTGCGTTTCCTTGTCCGGATTGCCGTAATAGACATGCGAATACACCGGCAGATAGATCGATTGCCGACTCGCCGTCTCCGGCGCCTGCGCGGCGGCCGGGCCGACGGCCAGGCACGCGAGCATCGCGAGGCCCCAGCCCGCTCGCCACCGTTTTGCCTTCGCATTGCGCCGATCACGCATGTCACCCTCGCCTGCTCTCACGGAGTCACCCGTCCGCATTCCATCTTACCGATGAACGCGCCAATCGGCAGGCTCGCGCCATGAGCCTGCCCACGCGCATGCTGGCGCAATGAACGCGATCATCGAACCCCTGCTCAACGCCGAACAACAGGCCGCCGTCGACCACGACGATGCCACCCCGCTGCTGGTCATCGCCGGTGCCGGCACCGGCAAGACGCATACGCTGGCGCACCGCGTCGCCCGCCTGATCGCCCATGGCGCCGACCCTGCACGCGTGCTGCTGCTGACCTTCTCGCGGCGTGCGGCGCAGGAGATGTCGCGCCGCGTCGAGCGACTGCTGCGCGTGGCGACGCCGGCGGCGAACACCCTGCCGTGGGCGGGCACCTTCCACGCCATCGGCGCCCGGCTGCTGCGAGAACATGCCGAGGCGGTCGGCCTGTCGCCGCAGTTCAGCATCCACGACCGCGACGATGCCGCCGACCTGATGAATCTCGTGCGCCACGACGCCGGTCTGGCCGCGCTGCCGCAACGCTTTCCGCTCAAGGGCACCTGCATGGCCATCTACTCGACGAGCGTGAACACGCAGGCACCGCTGGGCGACGTACTGCGCCTGCGGTTTCCGTGGTGCGCGGCATGGGAGGACGAGTTGCGCCGGCTGTTCCGCCGCTATGTCGAAGTCAAGCAGGAACAGCAGGTGCTGGACTACGACGACCTGCTGCTGTGGTGGGCCCAGCTCATGCAGGACGAAGTGCTCGGCGGCGACATCGGTGCGCGTTTCACGCATGTGCTGGTCGACGAATACCAGGACACCAACCGCCTGCAGGCCGACATCCTGCGCGCGATGAAGCCGGACGGGCGCGGCGTGACGGTGGTCGGCGACGACGCGCAGGCGATCTATGCTTTCCGCGGCGCCACGGTACGCAACATCCTCGACTTCCCCGACCAGTTCACCCCGTCGGCCGCACGCGTGACGCTGGCGCGCAACTACCGCAGCACGCAGCCGCTGCTCGATGCCGCCAACGCCGTGATGGCGCTGGCGCCGGCGCAGTTCGCCAAGCAGCTCGTCAGCGAACGCCGGGCCGGTGGCCGACCGCGGCTGGTCGATGTGCGCGACGATGCGGCGCAGGCGGCTTTCGTCGTCGAGCAGGTGCTGGCGCGACGCGAGGGCGGCACGCGGCTCAAGGCGCAGGCAGTGCTGTTCCGCGCCGGCCACCACAGTGCCCGCCTCGAGATCGAGCTGACGCGCAGGCGCATCCCGTTCGTGAAGTTCGGCGGCCTGAAGTTCCTCGAGGCGGCGCACGTCAAGGACCTGCTCGCGGCGCTGCGCTGGGCGCGCAACCCGTTCGATCGCGTGGCCGGTTTTCGCACGCTGCAACTGGTCGCCGGCATCGGCCCGAAGACGGCGGCGCGCGTGCTTGACAACCTCGCCCGCGCCGGCCCTGCGGCCGTGCTGCTGGGCGAGCAGCCGGTGCCGGAAAACGCCGCGACCCACTGGTCGGCCCTGTGTGCCGCGCTGCAGCCTTTGCGCGCCGCCGATGCGCCGTGGCCGACCGCCTTCGAGCGCCTCGCCGGCTGGTATGTCGACGAATTGCCGCGCCTGCATGACGATGCGCCCGCGCGGCGCAACGATATCGACCAGCTCGCGCGCATGGCGGCCGGCTTCGCGTCGGCCGAGGGCTTCCTCGCCGACATCACGCTCGATGCGCCCGAGGCCACCAGCGGCGAGGCCGGCGTGCCGTTGCGCGACGAGGACTATCTCGTCCTGTCGACCATCCACTCGGCAAAGGGCCAGGAATGGTCGGCCGTCAGCATGCTCAATGTCGTCGACGGCTGCATGCCGTCGGACATGGCCACCGGGACGGCCGAGGAGATCGACGAGGAGCGCCGGCTGCTATACGTGGCGATGACGCGGGCCAGGGACGCGCTCGATCTGCTGGTGCCGCAGCGCTTCCATGTCACGCAACAGCCGGCGCTGGGCGACCGCCATGTGTTCGCCGGCCGCAGCCGTTTCATCCCGGCTTCCCTCCTGCCGCACTTCGAGGCAATGACATGGCCGCCCGCCGCACCCGAACCCATGGTGGCCTCGCATGCACCACGTCCGGCGCTCGATCTGGCGGCACGCATGCGCGCGATGTGGTAGCGGAAACCCGGACCGGCACCATGATCGCGATGGACTCGATTTCGCTCATCGCGCACAATCCACCGATTCCGCCCACCAGGAGCCCGCCATGAGCAAGCGCAGCGACATCATCTCGAACAGTGCCAGTCCGATCATGAACATGTTCCGGCAGGGCCTGCTGCACGGTGCCGGTTACGACACGAGCAAGCTCAAGGAGCGGCCGCTGATCGCCATCGCCAATTCGCATACCGAGCTGACCACCGGACATGCGCACCTCGACCGGCTGGCCCGCAAGGTGCGCGAGGGCATTCTCGCCGCCGGCGGCGAGTGCGCCGAGTTCAACGTGCCGGCGCCGTGCGACGGCGTCGCCATGGCCCACGACGGCATGCGCTTCGTGCTGGCCCAGCGCGATCTCATCGCCGACGTCCTCGAGACGCACATCCGCTCCCAGCCCTACGACGGCGTCGTCTTCATCGCCGGTTGCGACAAGATCAACCCGGGCATGATGATGGCGATGGCGCGCCTCGACCTGCCGTCGATCTATCTCGCCGGCGGCCCGGGGCAGATGGACGTGCGCAACACCGCCAACCCGCGTCATTCGATCGACCACGGCGACTACCACGACGACGGCTTTCACCTGGCCAAGACGGCGACCTGCGCCACCTGCGGCGCCTGCGAGATCATGGGCACGGCCAATACCTTCCAGTGCCTGGCCGAAGCAATGGGCATCTGCATTCCCGGCAGCAGCAACATTCCGGGCTGGCACACCGACAAACTGGCAGCGGCACGGCGCACGGGCGAGCGCATCGTCGCGATGGTCGGCGAAAAGCTCAATGCACGCCAGATGTTCACGCCCGCGGCGTTCCGCAATGCCGTCGTCGCCGCGATGGCGATCGGCGGCTCGACCAACACGGCGCTGCATCTGCCGGCCATCGCCCACGCCGCCGAGGTGCCGCTGACCGTCGACGCCTTCGCTGCCGCCGCCGATGTGCCGACGCTGCTGGCGGTCAGCCCGAACGGTCCGCTGGGCATGCAGGACATCTGGATGGCCGGCGGCATGCCTGCCGTGCTCAAGCAACTGGCGTCGAAGCTCGACACCGGGGTGATGACGGTCACCGGCAAGCCCTTGCAGGCGACGCTGGATGCCGCACGCGTGCGCGACGAGACGGTGATTCCGCCGCTCGACAAGCCGTTCCGCGCGCTGCCCGGCATCACCATCCTGCGCGGCAACCTCGCGCCGGATACGGCGGTCATCAAGCAGTCTGGCGTTGCCGGAAACATGCTGCGCTGTCAGGGACCGGCGATCTGCTTCGACAACGAAGAGGACGCGATTGCGGCCATCGGCGCCGGGCGCATCCGTCATGACAATGTGGTGGTGCTGCGCTACCTGGGTCCGAAGGGGGCGCCCGGCATGCCCGAGATGCTCGGCGCGACGATGGCCCTGAAGATGGCCGGTTTCAAGAGCGCCGCGCTTGTCACCGACGGACGGTTTTCGGGTGCCACCTCCGGTCCCTGCGTCGGCCACGTCTGCCCGGAGGCAAGCGCCGGCGGACCCATTGCACTGATCGAGGACGGCGACCTGATCGAGATCGACATCCCGAACAAGCGCCTCACGCTGCATGTGGATGCGGCGGTACTGGATGAACGGCGCGCGCGCTGGGTGCCGCATGAGCGTGCCGTGCCGCACGGATTCATGCGCCGGTATCGCGCGCATGTCCTGCCGGCATCGCAAGGCGCCGTACTCGCCTGATCGGCGCGGCACATCGGCAGGTGCGCCGTCCCACCACCACTGTAGTTTGGTCAGCGGTACAGCTCGCCGGCGACGCGCGCCACCGAGGCGCTGTCGGGCAACTGGGCAAATTGCGCCAGCAGCGCGTCGCGTACGGCGTCGTGCGTCTGCGCGAAGGCCGCAGCATCGACACCCAGCGCGGCGGCGAAATCGCGCGTGAACGCCAGCTCGCCGGCGCTCATCGCGCCATCCGCATACGCCGCGAGCAGGCATGACTGCACCGCCACGCCAGGCGTCGCGGACAGCGCGGCAATCGCCGCGGCGCGATCGAAAGCCGCGGTCCATAGTGCGGCCGGCAAGTCGGCGCCCGTGCTGTCGCGATGGAAGGCTTCGATCAGCACGCGCTCGGCGGCGCTCACGCCATCGATGCCGGCGACGGCAATCATCGCCTTGACCAGTTGCGAGACGGCTTCGGGAGAGAGTTCGCGATCCTGGATGTCCAGCATGGGGTAGCCCTTTCAGTGGCGGGTTAAGGCGCGCCGGCGGGCATCGGCCAGCGCTTCCTGAATCGATTCGATGGTCATGCCCTGGTATTTCGCCGGCAGCAGCGAACGCCGCGAGGCCTCGGAGACGGCCAGCAGCTCCATGAAGCGGATCATGTCGCGCTCCTGCGGCGGCATGAAGTCGCCAAGCGCGCGGGCGATGGCCTCGCCGCCGACCGCGACGCCGGATGCGCGGCCGTACTCGGCGGCCAGCAACGCGACCGCCTCGATATCGGCGTTGGAATAGCCTTCCATCTTCTCGCCGGCACTGCCGGCCGCATCGTCGGTCAGATCGGTGGCGATGCCGTAGCGACCGAGGATGGCGCGCAGCACATCGACCCGCTCGGCCGCCGTCTGCGCGTAGAAGAACGGAATCTTGCGATCCAGGCGGCCCGGGCGCTTGATGTCGGTGTCGAGCTTGTCGGGGCGGTTGGTCATCATGACGAACAGCACCTGGCCGCGATTCTCGGTGTCGGCCATGAATTCCTTGAGCCGCGCGATGATCCGCGAGCTGGTGCCGCCGTCGGTGTCCTCGCCGCCGGAGCCGAAGCTGCGGTCGCCCTCGTCGATGATGACGGCGATCGGCCCCATGGCCTTGACCGTCGCCAGCACGCGCTCGAGGTTTGACTCGGTGGCGCCCACCCATTTCGAGCGGAAATTCTTCAGCGCCACGCCGGTCAGCCCGGCCTCCTTGAGGAAGGCCTTGATGACGAAGGTCTTGCCCGCGCCCATCGGTCCCACGGCGAGCAGGCCCATCGGCGCCAGCTTGCGATCGCCGGACTTGAGCTGCTGCGCGATCGCCAGCAGCTCGGCCTTGATGGGCTCGTGCCCGCCGACGGCCTCGAGGCCATGCGAAGCCGTGACGAACTCGATCAGGCCGGCGCATTCCTTCTCGATGATCTCGCGCTTCCTGGCATCGATCACGCGAATGACATGGGCATCCGCATCGACGGCCGGCGCCGCGGCGTCGGGCTCGATCAGATAGGTGATTTCCGCCAGGGTCTTGCCGGCGGTGACGGTGGCCAGCGAACGGGCGCGCGCGTCCGCATCGGGGCTGTCGGCCAACAGGTGGCGGATGGTCTTGAAGCGCTCGTCTTCCGAAGGCCCGTGGCCGCCGGCGTTCGACAGTATGCCGGCCAGCTGCACGCTGCGCAGGCCGGCCGTGCGCTCGGCGAAACGCTGCCGCTGCGCTTCGGTGAGCGTCGGCGCGCGCAATGCGATGACCGCGCGCCGCGCCTCGAGGTCCGGCATCGGGATCTCGACGGCAGCCACACCCGGATTCGCCAGCAGCCCGCCATTGAGTGCGCCGAGCGATTCGGCCACCAGCAGGATGATGTTGTCGCCGGCCGACAGCGCACGGTCGATCGACCAGCGATGGAAGATCAGATAGGCCTGTCGGTCGACATGGCCGGAAAACGACGGATCGCCGGCCGGCAGCAACAGGTCGGCATAGGTCACCACCATCGCCGTCGAGATGCCGCGGCGCATGTGCGTGTCGAGCTGGTTGAGTCCGCGCACCAGCGTCGCCAGGTCGGCGGCGTCGTAGTCCGGCAGGCCACGTTCCATGCCGGTCGGCGGCTGCGAGTTGGCGAGCACGCGCACGCCCTTGTCGAGGCTGACCTCGCAGATCGTGCCCTTGCGTTCGACGAACAGCGCCTTGAGCAGATAGCTGGTCAGGTCGAGCAGCTCGCCATCGATCAGATAGGTGTCGAAGACGTTCCGGTGCAGCACGAAGGTCGAGGCTTCGCCGGCCAGATATTTCTGCCGGATGCTCTCGGCCCAGGCGGGCAGCGCCGGGCGGACGGCGGCGTCGGGCATCGCCGCGGCTACAGCGTCTTGACGCCGGCCTGCGCGGCGGCCCGCGCCGCCTTCATGCGCTCGAGCTCGGCCTTGGCGGTGACCTCGCCGCTGCTGTTGCGCAGCTTGGACAATCGCGTATCGAGATCCGAGTCGCGCAGCTCTTCGCCCAGTTGCGCCTGCGCCACCGTGCTCTTGATGTGGTCGCGTACGGAATCGAGGGCGCGGACTTCGGCATCCACCGACAAGCCGTCGAGCTGCTCCTGGATCTGCAAGCGGGCCTGCGCGCTCTGCAGCTTGGCGAGGTTGCGATCGCGCTCGGCCTTCATACGTTCGATGTCGCCTTTCACCTGCAGCAGCGACGACTTCGCCTCCTCGGCGTCCTTTTCGGCTTGCGCCGACTCGCTGGCGAGGTCCTTGAGCGTGGCGTCCAGCGCGTTCTTCTTCTGGATCAGCACGACGGCCAGATCGTCCTGATTGGTGGCCAGTGCCGTCTCGAGGTCGGCGCTGACGCGGGCCAGTTCCTGCTGCGCGTTCTCGAGGCGCGCGGTGATGTCCTGGCGACGGGCGATGATGGCACCGGTGGCGGCCTTGAGCTTGCCGTACTTGGTGATCATGCTGTTGATCGCGTTCTGGTAGGCGATCTCCGGGTGGGCCTTCTCGACGTCGGTCACCCACAGGGAAATGAAGCCCGACCAGAGGTTGGCGAGGCGCGCGATGATCGCATTGTTGGCCATGGAAACGTCCTTTCGTGTCAGCGTGACGATGAGTTCGCCACCCTGCGCGCTTGGCGGGCGGCCGCGAGCGAGGCTGGCGTCTTTGACTGCGTGGATTCTGCCACCGCCGGCCAGTCGGTGTCGTCGAATTCGCTGGCGACCTCTTCGGCGATGCGCAGGCGCTCGAGCGATTCCTCGATCTTGCGGCCGACATCGGTCGAGAACGGCGCCGACATGACGAGTTGATAGACCTCCTCGACCTTGTCGGGCAGGCTGACCAGCAGCGCCTCGAGCGAGGTCCGCCGCGCCACCAGGCGCCGCGCGCGGGCCAGCGATTCGTTGTACTCGGCAAGCGCGGCGCGCAGCGAGCGCACCTCATCCTCCGGCCGCGAGCGATCCGCCAATTGCGTTTCGATGGCGCCGATGCGGCGGGCCAGCTCGGCCTCGGCGCCGCCCGATTTCGCGCGCGACATCGACAACTGCAGATGCGCCAGGCCAAGGAAATCGACCGACAGGTCTTCGAGCTTTTCGACCTCGCCCACCGCCAGCGTCGCGCCCCGCTGCGAGACGGCGTGATAGAGCTGGCGCACGCGGCCGTCCATGGCGCGGAACTGGTCCAGGACCGCCCGCGCGTTCATGTTGTCGAGCTGGGTCAGATAGAACTTGCGCGCCTCCTCGCGCGCCGCCGTGCGCGCGTCGCGATCGACCTTGGCGCGGAACGACGGCAGTGCCGGCACGAACAGCGCGCCCAGCGCCTCGGCGCTGGCGGCGACGATGACGGCCAGCGTGATCGCGCCCAGGCCCATGACGAACGAGCCGAGCACGCCGAGCGCGACGGTGCCGAGCACCGCACCGGTGTTCGCCGGATGGGTGAGGAAGGCCTTCAGGTACAACGGGCGCGGCGGCTCGTGCATGGTCGTCGCGGTGGGCCTATTTCGAGAAGCGCGCCCACACGCGATTGATCTCGGCCTGGTCGGCTTCGCTGAGGATCGGGATCGGCATCGAACGGCTGAGCGCCGACGGATTGGGCACCACCGCCGGGTTGTTGCGGATGCTCTCGCGCATGTAGTCGCCGGCCTTGAGGTTGGCGTTGGCATAACCGACGGCGTTCGAGACGCGGGCGATCACCTGCGGGCGCATCAGGTAGTTGAGGAACTGGTGCGCCGCGGCCTTGTTCTGCGCGCCGGCGCCGATGGCCATGGCATCGATGGCCAACAGCCCGCCGTCCTCGGGCACGCGGTATTCGATGGCGCCGCGCGACTTGCCCTGCGCCTGCACCGCATCGCCCGAATAGCCCAGCGCGACGCACAGTTTGCCCTCGGCCAGCGCGCCGACGAATTCGTCGGTCGGCACCACCTTGACGACGCCGGCAATGCGGTCGAGCACCTTGGCCGCGGCGTCGATCGACGCACGGCCCTCCCACCTGGTCTTGCCCGCCGCCAGCGCCGCCAGCGGCACGATGTCGCTGGCCGAATCGACGACGCCGACACCGCACGCGGCCAGGCGCCGCGCCGAATCCGGATCGAACACCGCCGCCAGCTGCTCCATGTTCTGGTTGGGCGCGACGCGGGCGACCAGCCGCGGGTTCCACGCGATGCCGATGGTGTACCACATGTACGGCACCGACCAGGCGCCGTCCTTGTCCCACGTGCGCAATGCGGCATCGACCCGCGGATCGATGTTGTCGAGGTTCTTCAACGCACCGCGATCGAGCTTCGCGAGCAGGCCGCGCGCGGCCATCGCCGGCACGGCATTGGCGGTCGGGAAGACGACATCGTAGGCACCCTTGGCGGCCAGTCGTTCGATCAGGTCGTCGTTGTCGGCAAAGGTCTCGTAAATGATGCGCACGCGGAACTCGCGCTCGAAATCGGTGAGCACGCCTTCGTCGATGTAGTCCGGCCAGTTGGCCACGCGCAGCGTGTCCTTGGTCGCGTTGCCGATGCCGTGCACTGCGCGACGCATGTTCATCAGGGCGGTCGGTGTCACCAGACCGTCGACCGCGACGCCCTGCGACTCCTGGAAGGCTTCGGTGGCCACCTGCGTATTCGGCCCGAAGGTGCCGTCGACCGGCCCCGGATCGAAGCCGAGCCGGGTCAGCAGTTGCTGCGCCTCGCGCAGGCCGGCGGCATCGACGATCTTGTCCTTGCCCTTGTAGCCGCCGCCGGCGTAGTTCTGCGATTGCCAGATGACCCGGCGCAGCGTCGCCAGCAGCGCGTCATTGACCGCGCCGGTGCTGGCCATGCCCTGGCGCGCGGAGAAATCGCGGATGGCATCGCGCGTACCGGCAGTCAGCACGCCGCTGGGTCGCTCCTTGAGCAGCCCCATGCGGGACAGCAGGCGTTGCGCGGTCTCGATCTTGCGCGACGACGCATCGCCGGCCACCGCCACCGGTGCTTGCGCTTGCGCGGCCTGCGGTTTCTTGGCCGGCTCGGTGCCGAAGACGAATCCCTGCGCGCTGGCGGCGCTTGCCAGTCCGAGCAGCGCCGCAGCAACGACGGCACGGCCAATGGTGGTGGTGTTCATGATTTCCTCCTGACGTTCAATTGCCGAAGCATAGCGAACCCTTCGCCTGCGCGATGCGGAACAACTCGCCGGCGCGCGCGGGGTCCGCGGCGCCGCCCTGTCCTTTCATGACCAGGTCGCCCAGCATGCAGGCGGCCGCGCCATTGCCCAATTGCACGGCCTCCTCCAGCGGCTTTCGGGCGCGCACGAAATCGCCGGCGGCGGCCAGCCGGCGGCCTTCCTCCACCAGCGCCTCGGCCGATCGTCCCGACGACGGGGCCGGATCGGCGGCTTTTGGCGCAGGCGTTGGCGCAGGCGTTGGCGCAGGCGTCGCGGACGGTGCCGGCGTGGCCGGCACGGCGGGCGCCGGTGCAGGCGACGCCGTGGGCGCAGGCACGGATTCGGCCTTGCCCATCTGTTTGCGCACGATGTCGCTGATCGACGCCGGCAGCTTGCCCAGATCCATGTCCTTGAGCGCGAGGTTCCACGCGGCGGAACCGGCTGCGCCGATCACGATGACGGCGACGAGGGCTTTCGAAAGGGGGGTCAGGCGGGCCATGGGAACAAACCTCTTGCGGTCAAGTCGACGCGGCCGACGAGGGGCCGGGTTCCAGTGTCGCGATCAGCGAGCCCAGGCGCTTGGCCTCGACATCGATGGTCGCCAGTTGCTGGTTGGCGCGCGCACGGGCGCTGCTGAGCGCGGCATCCAGTTCGGTGCGTTCGGTCGCCGCCTTCGCCGTCTCGCGTTCGAGCAGCGCCTGCAACTCGGCGATCTGCCGGCGGATCTCGCCTACCGTCTGCTCGGAGCGCTGCGCCAGTTCGCTGCGCAGGCTTTCGGCTTCGGCATCGTCGGCGGCCACATTCGCGCGAACCTGATCGGCGTAGGCGCCCAACGCGGCGATCTTCATGCGTGCGTCGTCGAGCGGGTCGGCGACCGACCACGAATCGTCGGCCTCGTCGATGGCGCGCACCGACAGCAGCCGGCTGGCCGGGTCGAGCGCCTGCAGGCCGTCGAGCACGCGCAGCATCCGCTCGGCCGGATAGCGCGCCGTCGCGATGCCCATGTCGGCGTAGATGCGGGCGAAGTCCACCTGCTCCTTGGCAAGGGCGGCGGCCATGTCCGTTGGCGCCGACGCGGCGGCGGCGGCCGGTGCGCTGGCCGGCGTTTCGCCGGCCAGCTTCGAGACCGGCGAGTCCGTTGCTGCCTCGGCCGCGGCATCCAGTTCGACGAGCCCTGCCCGCGCGAGGATGCTCATGACGCCCTTCATCGCTTCACTCCCTGTTCTGACGACGTTGTGGAGCCCGTAGTCTATGGCCCGCGGCGCGCGATGACCATCGGATAATTTGGAACCGCCCGTCGGGATTTTGGAGCAATGCAACCTGCCGCGAAACTACAGTGGTGGCGAGACGGCGCCGGCGGCCGGCGTCGCCGTGCGCACCGGGCGCGTGGCTACCCACAGCGCCGCGAGCGTCAGCGCCAGGCAGGCGACGGCCACCAGCGCACCCCAGAACCAGTACGGCAGCCACAACGCCTGCGCCATCACGGCACTGTCCGATGGGCGCATCTGTCCGCCCACCAGCGCGTGATCGGAAAACAGGTAGTCGAGATCCTGAAACAGCGACAGGCACAGCGTCAGGCCGACGAGATTGACCGCGAAGGCCGCTGAGCCGGCCGGCAGCCAACGCGCGCCAGCGGCGCAGACCGCGGCGCAGGCCATGGCGAAAACGCCGGCCTGCCAGTTCGCCGACCACAGCGCCGCGCAGATCAGCGCCAATGCGGCGAGCAGCGCCAGCAGCCCGCGCGTGATGCGTGGCGAGCGCGACAGCACCAGCAGCAGCGCGCCGGCGACGCTCGGCCCGACCAGACCGCCGGCGGCGATGAAGGCGCGCGCCGCCGGGCCGGAATCGCCGCGGTAGCGCGCGAGCCCGGCGCCGTTGGCGTAGAGCTCGAGCCCGTCGAACCGATTGCCGGCGACGAGGGCAGCCAGGCCGTGGCCCAACTCGTGCGCATAGGTGGCGAGCAGGGTGATCGGGTAGAGCAACCAGCGGCCGTCGGGGATCTGCCAGACGCCGGCAATCACCGCCGCGGCAAGCAGCAACCTGGCGCGCGGACTCATCCGCCTGCCCCGATCCGGCGCACGGCCGGCGCGTACCGTTCGATTCCGAAAATTGTCGCCATGTCGGGTGGCCAGTATGATCGCATTCATGATCTCGACGACAAAGCGGGCGCAATTGCTGACGAGTGCCCTCGCTCTCGCCTTCGCCGCCCCTGCCATGGCGGACGAGGTGCAGATTGCCGTCGCCTCCAACTTCACCGCGCCGGCCAAGCGCATCGCCGCCGATTTCGAGTCGGCGACCGGTCACAAGGCCTTGCTCGCCTTCGGCGCCACGGGCAAGTTCTACGCCCAGATCAGGAATGGCGCACCGTTCGAAGTGCTGTTGGCCGCCGACGACGAAACACCGGCCCGGCTGGAAACAGAAGGCGCGGCCCTCGCCGGCAGCCGCTTCACCTATGCCATCGGCACGCTGGCGCTGTGGTCGCGCAATCCCGCCGCCGTGGACAACAAGGGCGAGGTGTTGAGGAAGGGCGGGTTCGCCCATCTGGCCATCGCCAACCCCCGGCTCGCGCCCTACGGCGCCGCCGCGCTGGAAACCCTGACTGCGCTGAAGCTCGCCGATACGCTGCAAACCCGGCTGGTACAGGCGGAAAACATCGCGCAGGCGCACCAGTTCGTCGCCAGCGGCAACGCCGAGCTTGGCTTCGTCGCGCTTGCGCAGGTCATGCAGGACGGCGGGATCAAGGAAGGCTCGGCCTGGATCGTACCCGCAACGCTGCATGCGCCGATCCGCCAGGATGCGGTGATCCTCGAACGCGGCAAGGGCAAGCCGGCGGCCGAAGCATGGATGGCGTTCCTCAAGGGCGAAAAGGCGAAGGCGGTGATCCGCGCACATGGCTACCAAACCTGAGCCGCGCCGTCCTGCAGCCGACCTGCCGCCGCCATGCTGAGTCCCGAAGACCTCGCCGCCGTCTGGCTGACCGCCAAGCTGGCGAGCGTCACCACCGTGCTGCTGCTATTGCTCGGCACGCCGATCGCGTGGTGGCTGGCGCGCACCTCCTCGCGCTGGAAGGGCGCGGTCGGCGCGGTCGTCGCGCTGCCCATCGTGCTGCCGCCGACCGTCATCGGCTTCTACCTGCTGCTGTTGATGGGGCCGAACGGGCCGGTCGGCCAGTTCACACAGTGGGCCGGGCTGGGCCTGCTGCCGTTCAGCTTCGGCGGCCTGGTGGTGGCCTCGGTGTTCTATTCGCTGCCCTTCGTCGTGCAACCGATCCAGAACGCCTTCGAGGCGGTCGGCGAGCGGCCGCTGGAAGCCGCGGCGACGCTCGGCGCCGGGCCGCTCGACCGCTTTTTCAGCGTCGCCGTGCCGCTGGCGCGGCCCGGATTCCTCACCGCCAGCATCCTCGGCTTCGCCCATACCGTGGGCGAATTCGGCGTGGTGCTGATGATCGGCGGCAACATCCCGGACAAGACGCGCGTGGTGTCGGTGCAGATCTACGACCACGTCGAGGCGCTCGAATACGCGCAGGCCCACGGCCTGGCCGCCGGCATGGTGGCGTTCTCCTTCCTCGTGCTGCTGGCGCTGTACACCCTGAACCCCGGCGGGCGGCGGCGATGAGCCTGGTCGTCCGCCTGCAGCATGCCTACGAAGGCTTCGCGCTCGACGTCGACCTCGATCTGCCGGCCAGCGGCGTCACCGCCGTGTTCGGCCATTCGGGCTCGGGCAAGACCACGCTGCTGCGCTGCGTCGCCGGGTTGGAGCACGCGCGCGGGCGCATCGTGGTCAACGGCGAGACCTGGCAGGATGACGGCATTTTCGTGCCGCCGCACCGGCGCGCCCTCGGCTATGTGTTCCAGGACGCGCGCCTGTTCGCCCACCTGAGCGTCGCCGGCAACCTCGACTACGCCGCCAGGCGCGCGCGGCCCGCCGCGACTTCGCCATCACGCGCAGCGATCGTCGACCTGCTCGGCATCGGCCACCTGCTCGACCGCCTGCCGGCGCGGCTTTCCGGCGGCGAGGCGCAGCGCGTGGCGATCGCCCGCGCCCTGCTCGCCGCGCCGCGCCTGCTGCTGCTCGACGAGCCGCTGGCGGCGCTGGACCATGCACGCAAGCAGGAGATCCTGCCCTACCTCGAACGCCTGCGCGACGAACTGCGCATCCCGTCGCTTTACGTCACCCACGCGCCGGCCGAGGTGGCGCGCCTGGCAGACCACATCGTGATGATGGAGGCCGGCCGTGCGCTCGCCGCCGGCCCGCTGACCGAGACGCTGGCCCGTCTCGACCTGCCGATCCGCCTGGGCGAGGACGTCGGCACCGTGTTCGCATGCCGCGTGGTCGAGCGCGACGAGAGCTGGCATCTGGCGCGCGTCGCTTTCGACGGTGGCGAACTGTGGGTACGCGACATCGGCATCGCGCTCGGCGCCACGACGCGCGTGCGCATCCTCGCCCGCGACGTGAGCATTTCGCGCGAATCGCTGGCCGGCACCAGCAGCATCAACAACGCTGTCGCGTGCACCATCGTCGGCCACGCCGCCGAGGACCATCCGGCCCTCGTGTTGCTGCAATTGCGCGCCGGCAGCGTGCCGCTGCTGGCGCGCCTCACGCGCCGCTCGGCACAACGCCTCGGACTCGTCGCCGGCCAGCAGGTCTGGGCACAGATCAAGTCCGTGGCACTGGTGGGCTGAGCGCGATGACGACGCAAGCTGCGCGCATCGCCGCCCTTGTCGGCAACGACCGCCGCGCCGCCGACGTGATGCTCGGCGAATTCGCCAGCGATCTGATCCGCGCCGGCCGCGACGTGCATGGGCTCATCCAGTGGCGCGGGGCAGATGACGCCGCGCTGGTCGACCTGCGCAGCGGGCAGCGCTATCCGCTGTTCCAGAAGCTCGGTGCGGGTTCGCAATCATGCGCCGTCGATCCTGGCAACATCGCGCTCGCCAGTCAGGCGCTGCGCCGCGCCCTCACCGGGCGCGCGGATCTCGTCATCGCCAACCGCTTCGGCGCGCTCGAGGCGGCGGGCGGCGGGCTGCTCGACGAAATGCTGGCGCTGATGGCGGCCGGCATTCCCTTCCTGACCATCGTCGCCGATGAATACCTGCCCCACTGGCGCCGCACGACGGGCGAGTGTGCCGTCGAGTTGCCGGCCGAGCGTGCGGCGGTGGACGACTGGTTCCGGCGCGCCCTGGCGTAAGGACGGCTAGTGCAATGAGCCCTGCCGCTCGCAGCACTGCTTGAACTTGCGGCCGCTGCCGCAGGGACAGGGCGCGTTGCGGCCGACCTTCGGCACCGCGCGGCGGATCGTGGACCTGGCCTTGCGCACAGGCAACCACCATTCCATGATGCGCATGACGCATTCGCCAAGCCCGGCGGCGAATTCGCCGTACCGCGATTCCAGCGTCGGGTCGGCTTCCCGTCGCTGCCAACCCTCCTCGGTGCCGAAGAGCAGGATCGGATGCAGCAGCCCGTCCTCGCCGTCGGCATCCAGCAGCGGTTGCCACGCCGCTTCATCCAGGCTTATGCCGATGACGAATCCGGTGCACCAGTCGTCGATGATCGGCACGCGTTCACCGTCGACCTCGCGCTCGAGGAGCAGCGGTTCGAAATCGTCGGGCGCGCCGCGCAACATGAAGAGGATGTCGTTGGCGTGGCGCAGCACCAGCGTGGTCATGCGCTTGGCTTGCGCCTGACTCGCCCACGCCACCGATTCCCCCCAGATGACGGGCAGCCAGCGGTCGGGCGGCAAATTGTTCGGGCCGACGGCCAGCGCCGTCAGGTAGCCGTCGAGCATCGACACGTCCATCGCGTCGTCGCCCACGGCGTCCGACATCAGGAAATCGTCGAGCGCGTCGATTTCGTCTTCGTCCAGCGGATCGTTGAATTCGTCGTCCATGGCGCATCTTACGCACGCGCCGGGCGATGTCGAACCCCGCGACGCAAACTACAGTGGTGGTGACACGGCGCATCGGGCGCCGTGCCGCGCCGCAACGGCGATTCAGATGCCGAGCCCCTTGTAGCCATCCAGCCCCGGCGTGCGGAAGCGCAGATATTCCTTGTGCACGAGGCCGTTCTCGGCGACCGACTTGTCGAAATCCGGCGTCCAGGGCTTGTCGGCCTTCTCCCAGGTGGTCTTGCGCCAGTCGATGTGCGCGGCGTCCGGATGGCCCTGGATGACGCCGGCGACCATCTGCGTGAGCACGTCCTCGAATTTCATCGACGGCGGCAGGCAGTAGATCGACGGCGCGGCATACGCCAGATGCTTGTCCCAGCAGATGTAGAGCAGTTGGTTGCCATGAAAGTTGGCGACGGTGTCGGCGGGAACGCCGACGTATTCCGAGATGGCAGCGGTGGGCATGATTCCTCCGTGTTCAGATCGATGTGGCCTGGCCCTTCCAGAGGGCAAAGTTCTTCTGGTCCTCGGAGCCTTCGAAGTCCATGTTGTCGCGGCCGGGCACCATGCCCACCCACTCCATCCACTCCTCGACACCGCCGCCGCCCGAATTGCCCATGAAGAGCTGCGGCATCGGCAGCCAGGCCTGGATGAACTTCTCCGGTTCGTCTTCGAAGATGTGCTTGCAGTGATCGGAACAGAAGTGGTACTTCTCGTTCTTGTAGTCGACCTCGCGGTGGCACAGCTTCGTCGGATCGTCCGGCTCGGTGAAGATCATCGGGAACTGGCAGACCTGGCACAGCTGGGCGAGGCCGGTATTGAGGTGGCGGTTGCCCTCGGCGGCCATCTTCGACCACATCTCCCAGCGCGGCCGGTAGTATTTGTCGAAGGTGTCCGGATATTTCGCCGAGAGCCAGTCGAGTTCCTCGTCGCGCGGAATCCAGGTGTGGAACATGGTGCCGAAATTCCACTGGTAGACGCCGGCCCAGAGCTGGTGCGAGATGTGCTCCTTCTCGACGGCAAGTTGCGCGGCGCAATCGGGCACCTTGATGCCGTAGCGCTCCAGATCGCGGAACAGCGCGCCGCCGTTCTGCTCGAAGTAAATCTCCCACGCCTCCTTCCAGCTCATCACGCGCTTGGGCAGCATGTAATCCATCATCATCGCCACCAGCGTCAGCACGCGGGCGCCGCGCCAGGTCCACTTGTCGATCCACTTCTGCACGATCGGCAGGTTGTCGGGATCCTGTTCGAGCATGAACTTGATGCATTCGAGACCCAGCGTCATGTGGCGCGCCTCGTCGGACTGCGCCGAGAAGCCGAAGGTCATCGTGCCGAGGTCGCCGTTGTAGGCGGCGCCGGACATGAAGGGCACGAACAGCAGGTTGGTCAGCACATACTCGAAGCTGAAGCCGATGGCGATCATCCACTCGAACGGCCCGGCGGTGATCGCATCGTCGAAGAACGACTTGGGCACCGACATGTACCACATGCGCGGCAGCTGATGCGACCAGGCGTGGATGCCGTTGTAGTACTTGTTGTAGTTGCTGGCCGTGTGGATCTGCGTCTGCGCGTGACGGATTTCGTCGAGCGACTGCATCTGGCAGGCCACGCGCGGGCCGACGCCGCGGAAGTTGCGGCCGGCCATGGCAAAGCCGCGGTGTGCCATGTATTCCAGCGGCGGGATGGCAGTGAAGAACAGCTTGATGGCGTTGATGTAGCGCGCGTCGGTGACGTTGAGGTGGCCGTTGGACTGGTTGAAGGCATCGAGGATCGCGTACAGCTTGCGCTCCTTCTCGGCCTGGTATTTCCAGTAGGCGTCCATGGTCAGGCGGAACGGGTCTTCCCATTTCTCCCAGTCGTGGATCTTGATGCCCTCGTACCTGTCGTACGGAAACACGTCATCCATCGCTTCGTAGGTGGTTTCCCAACCCAGACCGCGCGTCAGATGACGGTAGCGATCCTTGAGCGAGAGCTTGGCGGTCGACTTCATGTCCATGGGGTTCTCCTCCTTGTGTTCAGTTTTTCCACGCCAGCGTGAACCGGTCGTCGTCTTCGTCCAGATGCCCGGAGAGGGTGATCAGGTGGATTTGCAGCTCCTGCAGGTCGAAGCGCCGGCCCAGGTGCGCCTCAATGGTTTCGCGGCGGATGGTCAGCACGCCGTCGACATCGATCTTGACCATGCCCGGCTGGTCGACGCGGATCGCCGCCGGGTTGTCTTCGACGATGGCGTCGATGATCGGGCGGGCGTCTTCGGTGGCTTGCAAGGCGATGAATACGTTCGACATGGCGCGCTCCTACAGGCCGATCTTCTGCAGCCGGCTTTGCAGGTCGGCATCGATCGTATCGACGATGCCCGCAGCATCGCCCTGCAGCGTCGCGGCGGCAAGTGCGCGCACGGCCGCCAAGGCCTGCTCCCGATAGTGCGCGACCCAGCCGGCGACCAGCGCCTTGTTGTCGGCCGACTCGGCGACCACCGTCTTGACGACCGCGTCCACCCATCGCGAGGTCTCGGCGTTCCAGTCCTTCATGAACTTGGTCACCAGACCGTACAGCGCGCTGCCGTCCTTCATCGCCTGACGCTCGGCATGCACGTACAGCAACTGATAGACCATCGCGTCGAGCACAAGGTTCTGCGCGACGTAAAGCTCGAACCAGTCCTTGACTACGAAGGAGTGCTCGACGTATGCCCGCAGCGGCTGCCACGCCGGTGCATCCATCCATGCCGCCTTGGCCTTCGTCAACGCCTCCTCGCCGCCGACCGCGAGGCCGATGCGGCTGATCTGCTGGGCGATGCCCAGACGATCCATCGCCGCATAGTTGCAAGGCGCCTCGAAGGCCGTGCCATAGCCGTAGGCCGACATGAAGGTGTTGTTCATGTTGGCGCCCCATTCAAGGTGGCGCATCGGCAGCAGCAGGTCGACGACCAGCGCCTGCACGGCCGAAGGCAGCTCGGTCTCGAGCCCGCTGTCGAGGGCGAATTCGAAAGCGGCGTCGGCCGACTCCTGCTGTTTGGCGCGTGCGATCGTGTAGGTGCCGTAATAGAACTGGCGGGGATCCTTGAGGTCGTACCAGTCGCGCATGCGGATCGTCGTGCGGCGGGTGTCGAAGATCTCGCGATCCGGCTCCCATGTCGGCCGATAGTGATAGAGGTAGTCCTGCTGCAGATCGTAGGTGCCCTCCTGGTAGCGTGACGCGGGCTTGTCGCCAAAGCGCTTGGCGAGATGGTCGAATGTCTGCCGCAACGGCTTGATGCTGATGGTCTGCAAGTCGATCTGCATGTTTCCTCCTGGGTGATGGGCGGTCAGTTCGCTTTTGATCCGGTGATGCGCTGCTGTACGTCTCGCAGTCGCCACTCGCCGTCCGCGCGGGTGTCGTCGTCGCCGCCCGACGGCTGGATTTCCACGTCGTTGTGGCGGCAGAACTCGGCGAAGGCCGCTTCCGGCAGGATCAGTTCGACGAACAGGTCGGGGCTGCCGATGGCGAATTCGAACTCGATGAAATTCATTCCCCGGCACCCGGTGACGCGGACGAACTTCTGCGGGTTGGGTGCGCAGTCAGCGGGCTTCATGGGGTGATCTGTCGAGACGGCGGACGAGCATGACCTTGCTTCTGCTAACAAGGTTCGTGCCATGCAAGAAACCGTGGTTTCAGCGCGGCAACACGGCTCTGCAACGACGTGAGTGGCTGCGATCGTCCACTCGCGTCCGCCTGTTTGAGCACCTGAGCAAGCTGCAGTGCAGCAAGCGTCAGTTCAGATCCGCGGTACGCGACTTCATGCGGTAGCGCAACGCCGGTCGCGTGACGCCCAGGCGCTTGGCGGCGGCGCTGACGTTCTGATCGCAGCGGACCAGCACGGCGTCCGTGATCAGCGCTTCCAGCTCGTCAAGCGAAAGACCGCTGTCGAGATACTGCTCGACGAGTCGCTCGGCCGGCGAGCGGTCGCAGGGACGCAATTGGCCCTGTGCATCGACCGTGGCCGCGTGCGCATCGGGATCTGGCTCCGGCAATATCGCGAACAGGTCGGCGACGTCGATGTGGGCGTCGCTCGGCGCCAGCAGTACGCCGCGCTCGACCATGTTCTCCAATTCGCGCACGTTGCCGGGCCACGGATAGTCCTTCAGTGCCCGCATGGCCTTGTCGGTGACGCCGGCAATGCGTTTGCCCTCGCGCGCGGCGTACTTCTCGATGAAGCGCGCCACCAGCAGCGGAATGTCGTCCTGCCGTTCCCGCAGCGGCGCGATGGCAACCGGGAAGACATTCAGCCGGTAATACAGGTCCTTGCGAAAGCGCCCTTCGCGCACCGCCGCGGCGAGGTCGACATTGGTGGCGGCAATGACGCGCACATCGACCTTGCGCACGCGCGTGTCGCCCACGCGTTCGATCTCGCCTTCCTGCAGTGCGCGCAACAGTTTGGTCTGCGCCGGCAGCGGCAGCTCGGCGATTTCATCGAGGAACAGCGTGCCGCCGTGCGCACGCTCGAAGCGGCCGGGCCGCGACTGCTGCGCGCCCGTGAAGGCACCTTGCTGCACGCCGAACAACTCGGACTCGACGAGCTGCTCGGGCAATGCGCCGCAATTGACCGCAACGAACGTTGCGCTGGCGCGGCAGCCGGCGTTGTGCATGGCGCGGGCGAAAACCTCCTTGCCGACACCGGTTTCGCCGAGCAGCAGCACCGTGATCTGGCTATGCGCCGCCTTGCCGAGCAAACTCCAGGCGTGGCGGAACGGCGCCGACACGCCGACAAGATCGCTGGCCTCGTGCGTCGCGTCGAGCGAATAGCGCAGCGAGCGCACCTGCTGCTGAAGGTCGAGCAGCTGGTCGGCGATCGGCTCGGCGCTGAAGTACCTCAGCAATGGTTCAGCCGCTGACGGGTCCCATTCGTCGAGCGGCCGGCCGACGATGCGGCAGCGCTCGGCGCTGCACTCGGTCTCCTCGAACAGCACGAATCTTCCGGCGAGGCCGCTGACGTACCCGCACGCATACCCCACCTGCATCCAGCAGCAGGGCTCCGGCTCGATGCCGAACAGCTCCCGATGCACGCCGGCCTCGAACGAGTGGTGCCAATGCACGTCGGCAAACACACGTCCCGACGCGAAGTCGGCATCGAGGCGCTGCGGCACGACCTTCGCAACGCCTTCGAGCATGTGCAGCAATGGGCCGCGGCGGACGATTTCGAGGTCGGACGATTCGGGGTAGAGCCGGCGCACCAGCTCGGCATCGCGCTGACCGGAGGCGAATCCCATGCGGGTCAGCACACCGCGCGCGCGATCCATGCCGAGGGTTTCGACAAGTTCCTTGCGCAGGCTGCCGAATGCCGCGCGGTGGAGCAGGATCATGCGCTCCTCGCCCAGCCAGATGTGTCCCGTTGGAAACGAGAAGCGCAGGCGCTTGGCCAGTTCTTCGATGGCCGCCGGTTCGCCGGCCATTTCCGTTCGCGCCTCGCGATCGTCGCGGTCCACTTCGCCTCCTTCTTCGAGCATCCGCCTTGTGCCTGCAGCCTACCTCAGCCGGCGGCTTCCTTGCGCGCCTGGATTTCCACGGCGCGCTTCTCGCTGGCCAGTACGCCACCGATGGCCCAGTCCTCCGGAGCGACGGGCACGATGCCGCCGCGCACGGCGTCGCGCGGCACATCGAGAATCTCGACGACGAGATCGGTGAAACCCTTGAGCAGCCGTTCGCGGTCGCTCGCGGTGCGCCCGGCGAGCAGAACGAAGTGGAAGTAGGGCGCGCGCGCGCCGCTCTCGCTCACCAAACGGCCGCCGATCGCTACCAGATCAGGTCGATAGAGGTGAATGAACACGCGCACGCGATCGACCGGCGCTTGCAGCACCTCGGCGAAAAACCGGCTCGCGCGCTGGAGCAACTCTGCGTGCTGAGCAGCAGAATGCTGCCCTTCGGCAAGATGAAAATGCAGGATCGGCATCGCAGGCTCCGTGGGTCAGGGCAGGCCGCGCCGGCGGCCGCTGTCGAGGCTCAGCGTCGTCCCGGTCAGCGCGTCTGCCTCCGGGTCGAGCAGCAGGTCGACCGCCCAGGCCACTTGTTCGGGCGTCGTGAAGGCGCCGATCGACGACTCGGCGCGCATCTCGGCGAGCACCTGCTCGACGCTCTGCCCGCGTGTCCGCGCGCGATCGGCGGCGACGCGATGCAATCGTTCGGTGTCAGCCGGCCCCGGCGCGATGAGGTGAGCGGTGATGCCGCGCGATCCGTAGGCAAGGCTGAGCTGGCGCTGCAGGTTGAGCAGCGCGGCATTGGCGATGCCGGCGGCGGCGGCATATTGCGTCGGCTCGAGGCCGTAATGACCGCCAATGGCGATCAGCCGCGAGGCGCGCATCAGGCGGGCGTCGACGGCGCGCACCAGCCTGAGCATGCCGCCGACCTTGATGTTGACCGCGTCGACCACCGCCGCCACCGGCGCCGTGGCGATGCCGCCCGCCACCGCCACGCCCGGACCATGCACGACGGCGCGCACCGGCAAATCGACGGCCGCGGCGACCGCTTCGACGGCCGCATCGGCCGACATGTCGGCAACGCAGGGCGAGACGCCCGCGAACTCCGCGCACAAGGCATCCAGCGCGCCGGCCGTGCGCGACACCGCGATGACCTGCAGGCCCCGCCGCACCAGCCGCGCGACAATCGCGCGTCCGAAGCTGCCGGTGGCGCCGACCACCACGGCGCACTCGGCGGGCGCGCTCATGCTGCCGTCGCCTTGAGCACGCCGCGATCCCTGGCCATCGACATCGCGGTATCGAAAATCATGTCTTCCTGCCCGCCGATCATCTTCTTGCGGCCCAACTCGACCAGGATGTCGCGCGCCGGCACGCCAAAGCGCGCAGCAGCACGCTTGGAGTGCAGCAGGAAGGTCGAATAGACGCCGGCATAACCCAGCGTCAGCGACTCGCGGTCGATGCGCACCATGTGATCCATCAACGGCACGATGAGGTCTTCGGCCATGTCCATCAATTTGAACAGATCGGCGCCCGTGTCGATGCCCATGCGATCGCAGACGGCGACAAAGACCTCCAGCGGTGTGTTGCCGGCACCGGCGCCCAGTCCGGCGACCGACGCATCGATGCGCGTGGCGCCCTCCTCGATGGCCGCCAACGAATTCGCGATGCCCATGCCCAGATTGTTGTGGCCGTGGAAGCCGATTTCGGTCTCCGGCCGCAGGGCGTCGCGCAGCCGGGCGACGGCCAGGCGCACGTCGTCAGGCAGCATGTAGCCGGCCGAGTCGGTGACATACACGGTGTGGGCGCCATACGATTCCATCAGCTTGCCCTGCTGCGCGAGCCCTTCCGGCGTATTGAGGTGCGCCATCATCAGGAAACCGCTGGTGTCCATGCCCAGCTTGCGCGCAAAGGCGATGTGCTGCGGCGCCGTGTCCGCCTCGGTGCAGTGCGTGGCCACATGCACGCTGCGCGCGCCGCAATCGAAGGCCGACTGCAGTTCGCGCATCGTGCCCAGCCCCGGAATCAGCAATACCGAAGCCTTGGCAAACTCCAGTCGTGGTGACACGGCGCTGAGGTATTCCTCGTTGCTGTGCGGGGCGAAGCCGTGCTGCAGCGAATTGCCCCCCAGGCCCGCGCCGTGCGTGACCTGGATGTAGGGCACGCGTGCAGCATCGAGCGCCATGGCGATCGCCACCATCTGCTCGACCGAGATCTGTTCCTTCTTGGCATGCATGCCATCGCGCAGGCTCATGTCATGCAGGATGACCTTGCGTCCCTTGAGTTCCATCACGCGACCTCCTCGCGAACAGGTTGCAGCCGGATGGTACCGGCGATGATCTCTTGTGCGAACAGTTCGGCCGTCCGCGTCGCGGCGGCCG
Source organism: Rhodocyclaceae bacterium (assembly GCA_044230495.1). GTDB lineage: Bacteria > Pseudomonadota > Gammaproteobacteria > Burkholderiales > Rhodocyclaceae > JADJEF01. Next base: position 32,318 of record JBGARB010000005.1, on the reverse strand, counting down.
TCATGATGTCGAGGTTGCCGGCATACGTTGGCAGGTAGTCGCCGAGGCCGGCGACCTGCATGAACACCGTCACCCGCTTGCCGTCGAAATCCGGGCCGTTGACGAGCCGGTAACCCGGCACGTACTTCTGCACTTCGGCGATCATGTCCAGAACGGAGCGGGTAATGGCCTCGCGATCGGGTTCGTCGTCGGTGAGGCAGGAAATCGTGTTGCGCATGATCATCGGCGGCTCGGCCGGATTGATGATCGCCAGCGCCTTGCCTCGGCGCGCGCCGCCGACGCGGCGCAAGGCATCGGAGGTGGTGTAGGTGAATTCGTCGAGGTTGGCGCGCGTGCCCGGCCCGATGGATTTCGAGGCCAGGCTGGCGACGATCTCCGCGTAATCGACGGCCTGCACGCGCGACACCGCATGCACGATGGGGATCGTCGCCTGCCCGGCGCAAGAGATCATGTTGACGTTCATCTCGACCTTGTCGGCATGCTCGCGCAGATTCACCGGCGGCACGCACAGCGGACCGATGGCCGCCGGCGTAAGGTCGATGACCAACACGCCCAGTTCGTTGAGCTTGCGCGAATTCTCGGGATGCACGTATGCCGACGTGGCATCGAAGGCGATCTGGATGCCGTCGGCAAGGACGTGCGGCAGCAGGCCATCGACGCCGTCGGCCGTTGTCTTCAGCCCCAACTCGCGCGCCCTCGCAAGTCCTTCGGATGCGGCGTCGATGCCTACCATCCACACGGGTTCCAGCACCGGGCTGCGCCGGATCTTGTAAATGAGGTCGGTGCCGATGTTGCCCGAGCCGATCAACGCACATTTGATTTTGCTGCTGTTCATTCGATCCCCGCGACTGTCGCCTGCTGTTGTGCGCGGCGTTCTCCCGCCGTCTGTCCGGCGACTGAAAAATCCTCCACGCCATGCTCGGTGATGAGGATGCGGACCTGTTCGGGTTTGACCGCCAGTGTCCGCACCACTGCCTCCGTCATGGCCGCAGCGACCTGCCGCTTCTGTTCGACGCTGCGGCCTTGCAGCAAATGCATTTCGATGATGGGCACCGGCGCGCTCAGGTCACGACGGTGAGGAAGGTTTCGTGCAATTTCCGTTGCGGGAAATCCAGGCCCTGCCCGAGGTTTTCGAACGTCCACGTGCGCGGCGTCCAGTCGGGATAGGGCTGGTAGCCGCCGCTGAAGGTCTCGAAGCGATTGCCCGAGGGGTCCCACGCGTAGATCGTCGTGCCGCGCGTGATGCCGTGGCGCGTCGGACCGATGTCGACGGGCACGTTGTTCATCGACATGATGTCACCGGCACGCAGCGTCTTTTCCCAACTGTCGAGCCAGAACGACACATGATGCAGCTTGCCCGGATTCGGGTGCTCGACGAAGGCAATGTCGTGGCTCTTGATCGAGCATGACAGCCAGATCGCCGCTTCGCCGGGCTGGCCTTCCGGCATCAGCACGCGCTCGACCAGATAGAAACCGAGGACCTCGGTGAAGATCTTCTTGTTCGCGCCGATGTTCGGCCCGTACAGCAGGCAGTGGTCCATCCGCACGGGCGCAATGCCGTGTTCGCTCTGGTCGCTCCATGGCGCCGGGTTCATCTCCGGCAGACCGTTGCCGACCTCGGTCTTTTCGGCATACAGCTCGATGAAATGGCCCGACGGCAGCTCGAATCGGACGCGCTCGCCCGTCTCCATCAGTTCGCCGGCCGGTATGCGTTCGGTGGTCAGGCCATAGGCCTGCAGGTCCTTGTCCAGCTTGTCGAGCGTCGCCTTGCTGTCGACCTTGAAGCCGAAGAAATCGATGCCGGCGCGATCAGCCTCGCGCAGGATCAGGCTGCTGTGGTCGCGCTCGTCCCACGCCTTGAAATACACCCTGCCCTGACGATCGCGTCCGGTCTCGACAAGACCGAGAACGTCACCGTAGAACTTCGCCGCTTCCGCCGTGTCGAGCACACGGATCTGCGCATGTCCTGGACGCAGGACGCCTGTCATCGCCATATCGTTCTCCTCTGGTTGTCGTCGGATTCCGGAGTGCGCTCCGGCACTTTGCGTTTGAAAGATAGGGGCGCCCGGGCTTACCGTCCAATACTATTATTGGGGCTTGGCAATACCTTTCGAGTATGGGAGGCAGGCACATGGAACTGCGGCATCTGCGCCATTTCGTCGTCGTCGCGGAGGAACAGAGCATCGGCCGCGCCGCCGTCCGCCTGCACATTTCGCAGCCGCCGCTGACACGTCAGATCCAGCAGCTCGAGGCCGAGGTCGGTGCCGCGTTGTTCGAACGCACGACGCGCGGCGTCGAGCTCACCGATGCCGGTCGCATACTCCTCGAAGAGGCGCGCAACCTGCTGTCGTTGGCGGCCATGGCCGCCGATCGTGCGCACAAGGCCGGGCGTGGCACGCTCGGCCGCATCGATGTCGGCATCTTCGGCTCCGGCATCTTCGGCACCATTCCGAAGATTCTGCTGGCCTTCCGGCAGACCTATCCCGAGGTCGACATCGTTCTGCACTCGATGGACAAGGGACAACAGGTCGACGCGCTGCGTCAGCGCCGCATCAACGTGGGGTTCAACCGCCTGCTGCAACCGACCGACGACATCGCCTCCGAGCGCATCCTGCTCGAAGATCTGTATGTCGGCATCAGCCGCTCGCATCCCCTGTCCCGCGAACGGGAGTTGCACGTGCGCGATCTGGCAGGACAGCCGCTGGTCATGTTTCCGAGCGGTACGCGGCCGAGTTTCATCGACTGGATGTTCAACCTGTGTCGCGAGGAAGGGTTTGCACCGCAGGTCGCACAGGAGGTCGGCGATGCCGTCAATGGGCTGGCGCTCGTCGCCTCGGGCTTCGGCCTGTGCGTGGTGCCCGAGTCGGCGACCAATCTCAAGCTGCCGGGCGTCGTCTATCGGCCGCTGCGACGCACGCCGGCCCCGCAGGTCGATCTGAGTTGCATCTACCGCGCGGATGACCACTCGAAGGTACTGTCGTCGTTCCTCGAAATCGCGCGGACGTTCCGCAGTGCCGGTACGAAGGGATGACGGTACGGCTGACGGCGCATCGCTGCGGCGCCAAACTACAGTGGTGGTGAGACGGCGCTATCGCGGCGCCCAGCCACCGCACAGCGGAAAGACCTGGCCGACGAAGCAGTCCGCATGGGGCCCGCACAAGTACGCGGCGAATTCCGCATCTTCGCTCGCGGCTACCAGGCGCCCCAGCGGCACCTCGCGCATGCGCTCGCGGAAGGCTTCGCTGGCTTTCACCTCCGGCGGGAAGTAGGTCGGGTTGTCCACGAAGTTCTGCGCGATGGCATTGACCTGCACGTTGTGCGGCGCCATTTCGACGCCAAGCGCTTGCGCATAGGCCAGTTGCGCGCCACGCGCGGCGCTGTAGGTCGTCGCCTCGGCGATACCGCGCAATGCCGACGCACTGCCCATCACCAGGACCTTGCCGGCGCGGCGCTCGATCATCTGCGGCAACACGGCGCGGCACAAGCGCATCAAGGGATCGACGAGCGCGGCAAAGGCGCCTCGCCATTCGTCGTCGCTCACCCGCACGGCTGCCGTGCGCAGACGCGGGATGGCCAGATTGGCGACCAGCACATCCACACGCCCCGCCGCGTCGATGATGCGCGCCGCCTCGTCTTCGCCGATCGGCGACGTCCGGTCGGCAAGCACCTCGGCGCCGTGCGCGGCAAACGTCCGGCACAACACCGGGCCCATGAAGTCGTCCGCCTGCGTGACCAGCACGCGCCTGCCATCGAGTTGCCGCATGATCGCTCCAAAAAAACGGGGGTCCGCAGACCCCCGAATCACACACCCACAGGCAAAGGAGTTTCCTGTCGCGCTTCAGTCGCCGCCGCGCAGGTTCTGCACCTGGAACAGACGCGGCGGATTCTGCTTGTAGTCGACCTGACCCTTGAACTGGCCGGTTGTGCAATGCTTGGCCTGGACGTCGACCATCGAGTAGGCATCGTCGATGCCGATGCCCGAGCCCTTGTTGAGCGGCAGATGGTGGTCGGCATGCGACTTGCCGACGGACCAGACTTTCCACAACTCGCCCTTGCGGTCGTAGGTCTCGATGGCGCCGTTGAGGTTCTGCAACTGGCTGTCCATGTAGAACACGCGCTTGGACACGGGGTGGTTGGGATCGACCGGCACGGCCTCGAGGATGTAGACCTTGCGCAACTGGTACTGGCCGTCGTAGAAGCAGCCGCCCTGGCCACCGAAGTTCACGTACTTGTAGCCGTCGGCCTCCTTGAACTCGTCGGTCAGCTTGAGTTCGTTGTGGTTCCACATCGGCAGCAGAACGTTCTTGGTGCCCTTGAAGGTCCACTTCATGTCCGAGACGCGACCGTTGTAGCCCTCGAAGTCCTCGATCATCAGGTCGGAGCCGAGGAAGGAGTCAGTCACCTGTCCGGTCGCGAGACGACGCACACGGCGCTGGAAACCCAGATACAGGTAGGCATCGTCGAGCTTCTGGTCATCGTCGTAGCGCTGGATGAGCAACTGTGTGTTCTTCAGATCCTGCGGCTCATGCACCTTGACGTAGATGGCGCGGAAGAGGTTGGCCGAGTTGCCCGGCACTTCCGGCACCGGCTCATCCTTGACGCGGTGTTTGAGGTTGAGGAAGTGGAACTCGAACTTCAGCGTCCGTTCGATCTGACCAGTGGTCATGTTGCGGTACTTCCAGTAGAACGGGTCGATGGAGGCGTTGTCGCCCCAGTTCACGCCGTACTTGTAGTTCCACGCCAGCTTTTCGCCGGCGCGCGGATCCTTCAGGTCCGGCTCTTCCGGGAATGGCCGGCCGGCAACGTAACCGTCGAGGTCGCCAAGTTTGGCGCCCAGCTTGGTCTTGTTGAGGTTCTTGCGGGTGGCCTCCACGTAGGCCGGTGACAGATCGAAGCTGCTGGTTGCAGTTATCTTGATGTCCTGCCAGCCCTCCTTGATGGTCTTGTAGGTGCCGGCAGCCAGGATGTCCTTGAACTGGTCGACGTTGGCTTTGTTGATGGTCATCCCCGGCGTCAGGCCGGGGAAGCTGGGAACACCCTTCTTGTAGGGAAAGAAGGTGCTTTCGATGTCGGCCTCGGTGGCCGCCTGGGCGCCGGCGGCGCCGACGAGGAAGGCGGCAGCGAGCGCGCGGGCCAGATACTTGCGGTTCATGTCAGGTCTCCTTGGTCAGAACTTGTAGCGCAGGGTCACGTACATCTCGTTCTCTTTCCACGCGGCACCGATCGGGCCGGCACGGAAACGGCCGAGCGGTTCGATGCCCGACAGGCCGGCCGAACCCGGTACGAAGGTCTGGCCGACATACGTGGTGTAGGGTGCATACGGGTTGCAGGAACGGCAATCGTCGAATTCCCAGCGTTGCTGGTCGTCGCGGCCCTTGATGTTGGCGCCGAAGGTCAGCTTGAGCTGATCGGAGATGTTCCATTCCACGGACGGCGCGACAGCCCAGGCATGCGCCTTGAAGTCGCGCGCCAGGATCAGTGTCGGGCTGACGCGGTCGCCGGCAAGGAAGCCCTTGATCAGCAGCGTCCCGATGACGTTGTCCTCCCAATCCGGCATGCCCACCTTGCCGCCGGGCGCGTCCTCCAGCTGGTGATCGAAGATGTGCTGCCAGAACAACTGCGCCGAAATCAGCGTCGTGCGCGACGTGCTGATGAACGGAATGAACATCGGCCGATCGATGCCGATCACCGACCGCCACACCTTGTTTTCGGAGTACAGGCCCGGCTTGAGGCTGTTGGCGTACTCCTCACCCGAGGTCAGCGCGCCTTCGAGGCGGAAGGCCGCACCCAACGCTTCGGACTGGAAGTCCATCGAGCCGCCGATCAAATTGACGCGCGGATAGTGGATGTCGAAGGCGATCAGGTGGGTGGTCGGAATGCCTTGCGCCGGCCCGGAGAATGGCGAGCTGTTGCCATGCGCGCCGGTGAAGGGGTTGGTGGCCTCTTCGTTGATCGAGCGCAAGGACGGCAATTGCGAACGATACGTAAGGGCATTGACCGAGAAGTTCAGGCCGCCCTCCGTGACGCCTTCGAACTTGACGCCCAACTGGGTGTTCGACAGGCTCCACTCGGGCAGATGCACCTTGCGGATGCCGATCTGGTTGGCGCCGAAATTGGTCGCGAACCACACGCCATCCACTGGCGCCGGCGTGCCCGGCGGCGCGAAGCCGGCGAAGTTGGCGACCGTGCCGCCGTTGTCCCACAGGTTGGACATGCCGCGGAAGAAGCAGCCGGCATCGAGGATCACGTTCGGCGTGCCGCACTGGCCCAGGTTGTTGGGACGGAACTTGTCGAAGTTCCACACGACCTGCAGGTTGCGTTCCTGCATGGCGCCCGAGCCGCCCATCCGCCATTCGGCCTGGGCGATCCACATCGGGATGCGGATGTCCTGCAGCTCGTCGTAGATGTTGTTGCGCGAATAGTCGACCGGGTTGATGACGTCGAGCACGCGGAAGAGGTCGGTGCGCCCCCAGACGACCTGCTGCCGTCCGAGCTTGACGAACACGCTGCTGCCGTCGGCCAGGTCGAAGGTCTTCTTGGCGTACAGTTCGCGCACGAAGTCGAGCCGGTTGTTGAATTCGGGCGCCTCGAGTTCGCTGCGATCGAGGTCGCCATAGCCGCCGAAGTCGCGGCAACCGCGGCTGTCGGAATCGCACGGACGTACGGGCACGGCAAACGCCGCGCCGGAGCCGATCGTATTCCAGCGCTCACCGAGCAATTGCAGGCCGGCGCCGGAGCCGTATTGCGCAGGCGCCACCGCGAGATTGGCGTAGTTGGGATCGACGAACTGGTTGATGCCCGGGCCGCCAGCCGGACCGCCGAGGTTGGGCAGGCCGGCACCAGCCTGGATCGCGTCGACGACGGTGCGCCCGACGCCGCCGCCAAACGGCACGGTGGCGCCGTAGTGGCTGGTCAGCGGATTGCTGCCGGCAGGCCCGAACAGTCCGACCGACTCGGCAACCGGGCCCGCCGTATTGGGGATGCGGATGTCGCTGGCCGTCTTGCTGCCGGCACTGCGGCCGTATTCGTCCTTGTTCAGTCGATAGACGCCGTCGAAGGTGCCACGCAGCACGCCATGGATGGCCCAGCCGTTGCCGGCCCGCTTGTCCATTTCGATTTGTAGCGTATTGCGAAATTTGGAGAGGCCGACACGGTCGCCGCTGGCATCCTTGCCGCGGAAATGGGTGTCGTTCTCGTAGATGACGTCCACTTTCCAGGGCTCGCCATCCGCGCCTTGCGCGAGCGCATGGCCTGCCGCCATCATCGCCAGTGCGCCGCTCGTCGCCATGACGATGAGGCGCGGTGTCCTGCCTTGCCGTTGTTTCATTGTTTCCTCCTTGACGTTGGACTTGCACGCCGGCCGCGGCCACGACCGGCAAACCGGATCACGCTACCTGCGTTCGGAGCGCCGCGTCATGCGCCGTTCCGCTTTCATCTTCCTCGAGAATTCCATCGGCATCGTAGTGTGTGGCGACGACGAAGTGCGGCCTGAAGACCACGCACCAGGCCGGCACGATCAGCATCGCGGCGATGGCATTGACCACCAGCATGAACGAGAGCAACACTGCCGCATCGGACTGGAACCGCAGATCCGACAGGAAGATCCACATCACGACGCCGGCAACCAGCGTGGCCGCAGTAAACGAAACGGCATAGCCGGTGGTGGCGACCGCATTGACCACTGCCTGATGGATGCTGCGCGTGACCGCCATCTCCTCGCGGATGCGATCCATGAAGTACACAGCGTAGTCGATGCCGACGCCCACGCCGACGGCGATCACCGGTACGGTGTTGACGTTGATGCCGATCTGGCCCGCACCCATGTAGGCGTAGGTCATCACGGTTGCGAACAACATCGGCAGCACCATCAGCCAGCCGGCATGCCACGACTGGTAATAGACCATCACAAGCAGGAAGGCGAGGATCATCACCGCCGGGATGATGATCATGTGGTCGCGATGCAGCGCCTGGTTGGCCGCCGCGGTGACGCCGATGATGCCGCCACCCAGCTCGATGTGCAGTCCGGGGACCTCGGCTTCGATCTGCCGGATGCCGGCCTCGGCGAGCGCCACCACGCGGTCGATGGTGGCTGCCTGATGGTCCTTGTAGTAGAAGACCATGTTGGCTTCGTTCTCGTCGGGACTGATGAACTCCTTGAGTGCGCCAGGGATCGGGCTGGAGGCCAGATAGGCAAACATCACGCCGCCGACTTCCTCGCTGCTGTCGGGCAATTGCATCCAGCGCGGATCGTCGTTGTGGATCAGCCGGTTGACCACGCGCACCACGCCGGGAATGGCCTTCGTGCCGCCCAGTTCGGGGTCGGCGAGCATGTGTGCCTGGAAGCGCTCGATGGCGGCCATGACTTCAGGTCGCTTGATGCCGCCCTTGTCGTCCGTGCGGGCAACGACATGCAGTTCCTCGGAACCGGGAAACAGCGTGTTGATGGCTTTGGTGGAAAGGTTGTAATCGTGGTCGCGATGCAGCAGCGGGCTGCCCGGCTCGGATTCGCCCAATTGCACCTGGGCGATGAACCAGGCACCGCCAATGGCGCCAATGAGGGCGAGGATGAGGATGGACCGCGCACCGCCATCGGTGCCGCCCGTGAGCGCCATGGCACGACCCAGCATGTCGCGCATCCCTTCGTTCTTGTTTTCCATTTCCTTGGGCTGCGGCAGGATGGTCAAGGCCAGCGGCACCATGAAATGCACAGTGAAGATGACCGAGAAGCCCCAGAATCCGGCGGCCAGGCCCAGCTTGTGGTTGAAGGGTGCCGCGCCCAGAACAAGGACGGCAATGCCGATGGCGTCGACAATGATCGCCAGGCTGCCGGGACGGAACAGGGCATCGAGGGCGTTGCGTGCCGCCTTGGCACCATTCCTGACCTTGGCCAGTTCTTCGTAGTAGCGGGCAACGAGCTGGACGCCATGCGAGGTGGCCCGCGCCGCGATGAGGAAGGGGATCGGCAACGAAAGGGGTTCGAGATTGATGCCCATCATCGCCATGAAGCCCAGGCCCCAGATCGACGACAGCGCGATGCCGAGAATTGGCAGCGCGATGCCGTACAGGCGACGGAAGTACACCACGAGCACCGTTCGCGGCCACCGCTTGCACGATGTCGTATCGCTGGACAGCCTTCGCCCGCTCGGCTTCTACCGCGCCGAGGTCTACGCCACCGCTGCATCCGCTCAGGACGATGATGGGGGTGATCCATCGTGCGACCCACCAAACCGACATGCTCTTGCTCCTCTCGTGGTGCTCCCGGCCTTCGCCTGGCACCACATTTCCCTTGAATTCGGCTCAGCGGCCGAGATCCTTCGCCGACTTGCCGGCAATTCCCCAGTTTTCCTTCGGGACTTCCTGTATCCAGACCCTGACGTTTTCGCGTGGCGCACCAACCGCCTCGATCAAGGCATCGGTGACACGCTCGATGACGGCACGCTTCTGTTCCTCCGTGCGTCCTTCGATCAGGAAGATTTGTGCGAATGGCATGACCTGCTCCTAGACGAATCGTACCGACACGGAACCCAACTCCTGGATACGCAGGGTGACCGCATCGCCCGCCTTGACCGCGACTGCTTCGGTCACGCCGCCGGACAGCACCAGCGTCCCTGCGGGAATCTCCCTGCCCTGGCGGCCAAGATGGTTGGCCAGCATCGCAACCGCCGCGGCCGGGTGCCCGAGAACTGCCGCGCCGGCCCCCAGGGCCTTGATCTCGCCATTGATTTCAAGCACGACACCCAAGGTGCGCAGATCGAGGTCCGCGGGTGGGCGACGACTTCCCATTGCGCGATGAAATCGTCTGCCAGTTGCGGAGTGAAGCGCGAGGCGTGATTGTTGCCGTCCAGGAGCGCTTGTCGGAGGTTTGGCTTGAGTGATCCATCGCTGTTCGAAAGAAACGCCTCCGCAGCCATCTGGAGGTTTGCATACTTCAACAAATCAGCTACGTTTGGGATTGTCATGGCTTCTTCTCCTGAATGGGCTTGAGAACTCTCTCAACAAGATTTCGTGTTTGGCCCACTTGCTCGGCGTGACCAGAGTTCACTGGGAATGATGGGCAAGCGTTTCGAGCCGCCAGCAGCCAGGGCGATCTCCCGCCGGACTTGTTGCCCTGGCCGCGATCCATCATGTAGCCGACGCGCTCGGCCATGACTTCGTTAGTCTGCAGATCGATCACGCGCAGCGAGCTGCCGGCAATCCAGTAGTCGCGGTCCTCGCGGGTGGAGATGTCCTCGTAGGTCACGCCGTAGCGCGGTATCGGGCCGAGGGCGGGGGTCTTGTCGAGGACGAATTCGCGAGACGTGAATTGCGTCCTGCCATCCCCGCCAGCCAGGATGCTGGTAGTACGCGTCACGTCCTTCATCCCGCCGGTATAGTGATATCGCTTGCCGTCCTGCTCGTCGATGGCTTCGGCGTAGCGATAACCGAGGCTGGCTATTGGCGCATTGAGTGTCAGGTACCCGTTCTCATTTCGCCCATACAAGAACTCCTTGACGTATTCGGTCCCAGTGGAATCATGCCCATAGGGATCACTCATCCGATATTGATCCCCATGGTTGTGACTCATCCGCACCTTCATCAGCAACACCCCTTCGACGCTCTCCGCCGTGCGATGGATGAACTCGCCGGATTTCTTGCAGCGCTCGGCGAACATCGCCTCGGCCTTAGCCAGTCGCGACTTGGGATCCTCTTTCGCGTGTGCCGCAGACGCACATATCCATGTGGCGACCGCAGCCAACAGCACCGCCGCGAAACGCCGCATGCGTCGTGCGTTCATGCCGCTCTCCGCGAAACACACGTGTCGTTCGCCGCTGCCGTCCGCCAAGCGCCGTGCCGCCACCACTGTGTTTTGCCGCCGCCGGCGAGGATCACGTCGTCGGCGCCCGCGCCCGGCGCCACATTCACCAGCAGTCCACCGGTCAGCTCGGTGACGTAGTTCGTGGAATCACCGTCCTGCACGACGCTGCGCGCGAGCGCCCATTCTCGCGAGATGCTCTCGGCGTTGGCATCCCCCCAGATGTTGTCGGCACCATCGCCGGCGACGATCAGATCCTTGTCGCCGCCGCCGGTGAGCACATCCGCATCGCTGCCGCCGACCAGATAGTCATCGCCCGCACCGCCACTCGCCAGTTCGCCCGGTTGCGTGCTCTCGCCCAGCGAGGTGGCCGCTGCTTCGATCGCCGCGGGACGCTCGATGCGCGCTTCAACGAACAGTTCGTCGTCGCCTTGGCCGGCGTAGATGACATCGCGTCCCTCGCCGCCCTCGAAGACATCGTCTCCCTGGCGCAATCCGTTGAGGATGTCGCTGCCGCCCAGGCCGGTGAGATGGTCGTTGCCGGTGGTGTCGTTGAGAAAGTCCTCTCGATCCTCCGCGGGCACTTCGGGCTCCGCAAGGATCAGGTTGCCCCATTCGTCGGTCTGCGTCTGCACGCCCGGCGTGCCCAGATCGAAATCCTTCGGGGCAAGATCGCCGGCGATATCGTGATCGGTAACGGGCGGCGGTACCGGCTCGCTCGTCGTCGCCAGCGTAATGCCGAGCATGCCGTCCTTCTTGAAGTTCTCGACGGTGGTGATGCCGGCACTGGACTGGATCGTCAGCGTGCCGCGGCCATCGGCGTTTTCCGAGAAGAGATAGGTGACGTTGTTGCGTTGCCACATGCCCGGCGCGACGTAGTCGCCGCCGTCGAGCACGGTGCCGTTGATCTTGATCGAACCGCTGTCGTCGCCATCGCGGATGATGTCGTTGCCTGCGGTTCCCTCGATGATGTATTCGTCGTCGCCGTCACCGCCGACCAGCGTGTCGTTGCCGTCGCCACCCCGAATCTCGTCATCACCTTTGCCGCCTTCGAGCAGGTCGCCCCCACTATGGCCGGTCAGCGTGTCGTTGCCGCCGCCGCCGTAAAGATGATCCTCGACGCCGCCGCCTTCGATGGCGTTGCCGTTGTCGTCGCCGAAGTAGTAGCGGCGGGTCGCGTTGCCGACGAGTCCCTGGGAGATCAGGAAGCCGCTGGCGACATCCCAGTATTCCCGGTCGTCGTTTCTGTACAGGTCTCCGCCGGGAACGAACTCGTACGCCGGATCGAACGGGTTGATGTTCTGCGCGTTGTACCAGACCTTGCGGGTCAGAAAGGCAGCACGGTCAGCCAGCCATTCGTCGCTGTAGTTGAGTTTGCCGGCATTGCGTTCGGCATCCGTGAGGGCTCTGTCCTTGTCCCAGTCGGAGAAGACCGGCCGCCATGCCGAACTCACGGCTCCTGCCAGCGATGCTCCGCTGAATACGAAAGGACTCAGGCTGCAAAGCGCCGCGAAGACACCGAAGTCCGCGCGCGCGTCGGCCGTCGAAATGTCCGCCGCGTTGTTCAGCGTCAGTTGCCCCAACAGCCCGTTGCTGGACGCCACCTGCATGATGACAGCCAGCTTCTGGTGCAAGGCTTCGCGGCCGCTGAGCGTGCCGTCGTTCTCGATCCTTGCCCAGGTGTTGCCCGCAAGGTCGCCCATCTGGCGCGTCGCCGCGACCCCCGGGCCGAGAATCAAACTCGCGAGCGCATTGACGACGTTTTCCAGGACATCGCCTTCGGCCTGGCCCTGGGCAATCCGCGGCTAGCGTGACAACCAAGAAATGACCGAAGGTCAAATTGGAGCAACAGTACCCGTCACACCTATTCAAACGTGGCACATTACTGTCACAACTGTGTCACAGGCATGTCACAGCAGAAACGTGAATGCCAAAACAATAAGGCCAACCACCGCTAAGTGATTGGCCTTACGTCGGAATCTGTGGTTGCGGGGGCAGGACTTGAACCTGCGACCTTCGGGTTATGAGCCCGACGAGCTGCCAACTGCTCCACCCCGCGTCCGAGGGGGCGAATTATGCCGCATTGCGCAATCTCATGCAAGCGGGTCGCCGTTCCCGGCGCCGAGCGCGGCCAGGCAGCGGCCGATGCAGGCACGCAATTCCTCGCCGTCGCGGGCGGAGACCCAGCGCCCGTCGTCCCGCGGGCGGAAGTGGTAGCCGCCAGAGCGCGCCGCCACCCAGATTTCGCGGGCGGCGAGATGCCGGTTGATGATGATCTTAGCGCCATCATCGAAACTCACTTCGACGATGCCGCCGGGCTTGACGTCGATGTCGACGTCGTCACCGCGCGCTTCGAGCGCGGCCTCGATGGCCGCCAGCTCGGCGTCGGCCAGTGCGGCGAATTGCTGCTCATCCATGGCGTGATAGCATCCCGGTCGGTTCAACGAAGTCGATCAAAGCGACATCCGCTCCATGCGCATTATCGTGGCATCCGTGTTCTTGCTGCTGCTCGCCGGCTGCGGCACCAAAGGTCCGCTGACCCTGCCCGGGCCGACCAGCCAATCCGCCGCCGGGAGCTCGCCATCAACCTGATCCGCTTCAGCGCCGACGGCGCGCGCATCGAGGGCGTCCTGCTCAACGATATCGCGACCCGCTTCGGCACCCCCTGCTACGTCTATTCGCGTGCCGCGCTCGAGGCGGCATTCGCCGGCTACATGGCGGCATTGCGCAGCCACGGGCTCGCCGACCGCGCGCTGGTCTGCTATGCCGTGAAGGCCAATGGCAACCTCGCCATCCTCAACCTTTTCGCGCGGCTTGGCGCCGGCTTCGACATCGTCTCGGTCGGCGAGCTGGCCCGCGTGCGTGCCGCCGGCGGCGACCCGGCCAAGGTGGTGTTCTCGGGCGTAGGCAAGCGGCCGGACGAAATGCGCGCCGCGCTCGAGGCCGGCATTCATTGCTTCAATGTCGAATCGGCCCGCGAACTCGAAATCCTGTCCGCCGTGGCCGGCGCGTGCGGCCTGCGCGCGCCCGTGTCGTTGCGCGTGAATCCCGATGTCGATCCGAAAACGCATCCCTACATCGCCACAGGCCTGCGTTCGACGAAATTCGGCATCGCCTTCACCGACGCGCTGGCCGTCTATCGCAAGGCCGTCGCGCTGCCGCATCTCAAGGTCGTCGGCATCGACTGCCACATCGGCTCGCAGCTGCTCGACCCGGCGCCCGCCGCCGAAGCGACGCAGAAGCTCATCGACCTTGTCGACCAGCTGGCGGCAGAAGGCATCGTGCTCGATCACATTGACGTTGGCGGTGGCATGGGCATCACCTATCGCGACGGCGAGGCGGCACCGCCAGTGGGTGACTACCTCTCGCCGATGTTCGATCGGCTGGCAGCCCGGCGCGAGCGCATCGTGCTCGAACCCGGGCGCTCGTTGGTGGGCAACGCCGGCGTGCTGCTCACGCACGTAATGCTGCTCAAGCACGGCGTCGAGCGCAATTTCGCCATTGTCGATGCGGCGATGAACGACCTCACGCGCCCGGCCCTCTACGACGCCTGGCACACCATCGCAAACTACAGTGGTGGCGGCACGGCGCATCGCGAGCCGCGCCGCTACGAAATCGTCGGCCCGGTGTGCGAGTCGGGCGATTTCCTCGGCCACGACCGCGATCTGGCGCTGGCCGAGGGCGATCTGCTGGCCGTCCATTCCGCTGGCGCCTATGCCATGTCGATGGCTTCGAACTACAACACCCGACCCCGCGGCGCCGAAGTGATGGTCGATGGTGACACCGCGCATCTGGTGCGCGCGCGCGAGCGCGTCGAGGACCTGTTCGCCGGCGAAACGCTGCTGCCCTGAGCGTCATGCGGTTCTCGCGCCTCATCATGATCATTGCGCTTGCCGGTGGCGCCTGGGCCACCTGGCAGGCGATGCGTGCGCCGGCGCCGGCCGCCGGCGCCAAGGCCGGCGCACCCGCCGTGCCGGTCCGGCTGGCCAAGGTCGACATGCGCGATTTCGCCCAGCGGCTGGTGCTGGCGGGACGCACCGAAGCCGATGCCACGGTGACGCTGAAGGCGCGGGTCGATGGCCAGGTGCTGGCCGTGCCGATGCGCGAAGGCGCGGCGGTGAAGGCCGGCGACATCCTCGTCCAGCTCGATCCGGCCGACCTGCAGTCGAAGCTCGCACAGGCGCAGGCCAACCTGGCGAAAAGCCGCGTCCAGCGCGAGCGCGCGGTGGTCGAGCTGGCGCGCTATCAGGCGCTGCGCGACAAGGGCTTCATTTCCGACGAAAAGGTCGCCGAAGTGCGCGCCAATGCCGCCGCCGCCGAGGCCGGCGAAAGGGCCGACGCGGCGGCCGTCGAAGCGGCCCGGCTGCAGGCCGCCCACACGACGATCCGCGCGCCGTTCGCCGGCATGGTCGGCGCACAGGTGGTGTTCCCCGGCACCAGCGTCAAGGCCAACGATACCGCGCTGCTCACCATCAACCGCGTCCAGCCCCTGCGCGTTGCCTTCTCGGTGCCCGAGCGCCACGTCGGCACGCTGCTGACGCGCTTGAAGTCGCCACAGGCGCTGGTCGCCGATGTCGGCGAAGGCGACGCGATACGGCCGGCGCGAGTCGATTTCATCGACAACGCCATCGATGCCGGCAGCGGCACGGCGCTGCTCAAGGCCACGCTGCCCAATGCCGACGGGATGTACGCCGCCGGGCAGTTCGTGAATGTCTCGCTGCCGCTGGCGGCCCTGCCCGGCGCCGCAGTCGTTCCTGCCGTCGCGCTGGTGCAAGGCAACGCCGGCTTCTTCGTCTTCGTCGCCGCGGATGGCAAGGCGGCACGGCGCCTGGTCGAGGTCGGCGTCGTACAGGACGGCGCTGCCGCCATTGTCAAGGGGCTGGCGGCAGGCGAGCGCGTCGTCGTCGAAGGCCAGCAGCGGCTCACCGACGGCTCGTCGATCCGCGATGCCGATGCGCCCGCCGCACCCGCTGCGGCGCCGGGCGCGACCCGACCGCCAAGCTAGCGCGCCATGCAGCTACCCGAGCTGTGCATCCGCCGGCCGGTGATGACCACGCTGCTGATGGCGGCCTTCGTCATCTTCGGCATCCTCGCCTACCGCGCGCTGCCGGTGTCGGAACTGCCGCGCGTCGAGTTCCCCACCATTTCGGTATCGGCGACGCTGCCCGGCGCCTCGCCGGAAACCATGGCGTCGGCCGTGGCGACGCCGCTCGAGGGCGAGTTCGCGACCATCTCCGGGCTGTCGTCGATGAGCTCGGTCAGCGCCCAGGGCGCCACGTCGATCACGCTGCAATTCGCGCTGGAACGCGACATCGACGCCGCCGCGCAGGACGTGCAGTCGGCCATCGCGTCGGCGCAGCGGCGGCTGCCCGCCGACATGCCGGCGCCGCCCTCGTACCGCAAGGTCAACCCGGCCGACCAGCCCATCCTCTACATCGCGATGTACTCGGCGACGCTGCCGCCGTGGGTGGTCAACGAATACGCCGAGACGCAATTGGCCAAGCAGTTGTCCACGCTGCCGGGCGTGGCACAAGTGCAGATCTACGGTGCGCAGAAATACGCCGTGCGCATCCAGGCCGACCCGGCGCGGCTGGCAGCGCGCGGCATCGGCCTGGACGAGCTGCAGCAGGCCGTGCGCACGGGCAACGTCAACCAACCGCTGGGCACGCTGGAAGGCGCGCAACAGAGCTTCTCGCTGAAGACCAACGGCCAGCTTCTCGACGCCGCCGCCTATGGCGACCTGACCGTGGCCTGGCGCAATGGTGCGCGCGTGCGCACCGCCGACGTCGCGCGGGTGACCGACAGCGTCGAGAACACGCGCGTCGGCGCCTGGCTCAACGACGAATCGACGATCATTCTCGCCGTGCAGCGCCAACCCGACGCCAACACCGTCGCCACCGTCGATGCCGTGCGCCGCGTGCTGCCTTCGTTCCAGGAGCGCCTGCCGGCGGCAGTCACCCTGCTGCTGCACTACGACCGCAGCCAGTCGATCCGCGCCTCGATCGCCGACGTGCAATTCACGCTGGTGCTGGCCGGCGGTCTCGTGGTGCTGGTGATCCTGCTGTTCCTGCGCAATCTTTCGGCGACGCTGATTCCCGCGCTGGCGCTGCCGATCTCGGTGATCGGCACTTTCGCCTTCATGTACGTGCTCGGCTACAGCCTCGACAACCTCTCGCTGCTGGCGCTGACGCTTTCCGTCGGCTTCGTCGTCGATGACGCCATCGTCATGCTGGAGAACATCGTCCGCCACATTGAAGCCGGCGAGACGCCGCATGCCGCGGCGCTCGCCGGCGCGCGCGAGATCGGCTTCACCATCGTCTCGATGACCGCGTCGCTGATGGCGGTGTTCATCCCGGTGATGTTCATGGGCGGCATCGTCGGTCGTCTGCTGCACGAATTCGCCGTCACCATCTGCGCGGCGATCTTTGTTTCGGGCGTCGTGTCGCTGACGCTCACGCCCATGCTGTGCAGCCGCTACCTGCGCCCGGCAAGCATCCATGCCGGCGGCGGCCTGTTCGAGCGCGGCTTCGCGGCCCTGCGCGCCGGCTATGCCGGCAGCCTGGCGTGGACGCTGGCCCATCGGCGGACGACGCTGTTCGTCTTCCTGCTCACCATCGCCGGCACCATCGCGGTATTCCGCGTGCTGCCCACCGACTTCATCCCCAGCGGCGATTCGGGGCGCATCATCGCCAGCGTCGAAGGGCCGCAGGACATCTCGTTCGCGGCGATGCGCGAACGTCAGCAGCAGATCTCGCGGATCATCCGCGACGACCCGGCCGTCGAACGGGTCGCGTCGTTCGCCGGTGCGTCGGGGCCGCGGGCCACCAACAACACGGGCACCCTGATCGTCGTGCTCAAGCCGCGCGCCGGCCGCGGCACGCCCGAGCAAGTCATCGCCCGCCTGCGGCCGAAGGCCAATGGCGTACCCGGCATGCGCGTGTTCCTCAGCAATCCGGCGCCGATCCGCATCGGCGGCCAGATCACCAGTGCGCAGTTCCAGTACACGCTGCAAAGCGGCGATCTCGACGAACTCTACCGCTGGAACGACATCCTGCTCGGCAAGCTGCGCGAAGTACCGGGCCTCGTCGACGTCAATTCCAACCTCAAGCTGCAAACCCCGGTGGTCACGCTCGACATCGAGCGCGACAAGCTCGCGCCGCTGGGCCTGACCGCGCTGCAGGTCGAGGACGCGCTGCAAAGCGCCTTCGGCACGCGGCAGATCTCCACCATCTACACCGCCAGCGGCCAGACCCAGGTGATCCTCGAGCTGGCGCCGGAGTTCCAGGCCGACCCCGGCGTGCTCTCGCGCCTGCACGTGCGCGGCGCCGCCGGCAAGCTGGTGCCGCTCGACGCCGTGGTGCGCGTCGGCCGCGCCAACCAGGCGCTGACCATCAACCATCAGGGACAGTTGCCGGCGGTGACGCTGTCATTCAACCTGGCGCCGGGCACGAGCCTGGGCACCGCGCTCGAATCGGTGCGTCGCATCGAGCGCGACGCTTCGCCGCCCTCGACGCTGATCACCGGCCTCGAGGGCACGGCACAAGCATTCGCGTCGTCGTTCAAGGGGCTGGGCGTGCTGCTGCTGATCGCCGTGCTGGTGGTCTATCTGGTGCTGGGCATTCTTTACGAGAGCTTCATCCACCCGCTGACCATCCTCTCCGGGCTGCCGGCGGCGAGCCTGGGCGCGCTGCTGACGCTGCTGCTGTTCGGCGTCGACCTCAGCCTGTACGCCTTCGTCGGCGTCATCATGCTGATCGGCATCGTCAAGAAGAACGCCATCATGATGATCGACTTCGCGCTGGAGCGGCAGCGCAACGACGGCGTCGCGCCGGCGCAGGCGATCCATGAAGCCTGCCTGGTGCGCTTCCGGCCGATCATGATGACCACGATGGCGGCGCTGGTGGGCACGCTGCCGATCGCGCTGGCGATCGGCGAAGGCGCCGACGTGCGCCAGCCGCTGGGCCTGGCCGTGGTCGGCGGGCTGGTGCTGTCGCAGTTCCTGACGCTCTACATCACGCCCGTCGTGTACCTGGCGCTCGACCGCTACGCGCCAAACTACAGTGGTGGCGGGACGGCGGTCGACGCGCGGGCGGGCGGCACCGTTCAGCCGCGCAGCACGTAGGCGAGGACGAGCGGGATCACCGCCAGCGACAGCGTGTTGCCGACCATCACGATCGACGCCACGCGCTCCGGCTCCTGGTGGTAGCGCTCGGCGAACACGTAGTTCAGCACGGCCGGCGGCAGCGCGCCGAACAGCAGCAGCATCGCGGCGTCGCGCGGCGCGAGCTCGAGCAGCGGCGTCACCGCCAGCGCGACCACGATGCCGGTCGCCGGAGAGACAAGCGCGCCGGCCAGGCTGATCTTCCAGTCGCCCAGGTGCGCGTCGGTCAGGCGCACGCCGAGCGAGAACAGCAGCAGCGGGATCGAGACGTCGCCGAGCATCTTCACCGCCAGCCACGCCGGTTGCCACAACGGCAACTGGAACAGGCTGATCGCCAGGCCCGCCAGCGCCGCCGCGATCACCGGCACCTTCCACAGGTTCGTCAGCTTCGCCCGATGGTCGAGCATCCACGTGCCGAGGCTGTAGTGCAGCGTGTTCTCGACGAAGAACAGCACCACGGCGGCCGGCAGCGCGGCCTCGCCAAATGCCAGGGTCATCAATGGCAGGCCCATGTTGCCGCTGTTCTTGAACATCATCGGCGGCACGAAGGTGTTCGGCGCCACGCCCAACGCGCGCGCCAGCGGCCACGACAGCAGACCCGCGCCGAGCACCACCGCAATGCCGCCGGCAAACAGGCCGAGGTTGTGCGTGATGTCGAAGGATTTGGACGCCAGCGCCGCGAATACAAGCGCCGGCACGAAAATGTCCATGTTGAGCTGGTTGGCGAAACGCAGGTCAGGCTTCGCCCAGCGGCCGTAGAAGAAGCCGGCGGCGACGATCGCGTAGACCGGAAAGACGATGCCGAGGATGCGCTCGATCACGGCGCGCAGCCCCTGTTGATCAAAGCACGTAGCGCGCGAGGTCCTCGCTCTGCGCCAGCTCGCCCAGCCGCGCATCGACGTAGGCGGCATCCACCATCAGCGCCTCGCTGCCGCGCTTGCCGGCCTCGAAGGAGATTTCCTCCAGCAGCTTTTCCATCACCGTGTAGAGCCGCCGCGCGCCGATGTTCTCGGTCTTTTCGTTCACCTGGAAGGCGATCTGCGCCAGCCGGTCGATACCGTCGTCGGCAAAGCCCACGGTGACCTGCTCGGTGGCCAGCAGGGCCTGATACTGCCGCGTCAGGCAGGCATCGGTCTGGGTCAGGATGCGCTTGAAGTCGTCGACCGACAGTGAATCGAGTTCGACGCGGATCGGGAAGCGCCCCTGCAACTCGGGGATCAGGTCCGAGGGCTTGGACAGATGAAACGCACCGCTGGCGATGAACAGGATGTGGTCGGTCTTGATCATGCCGAACTTGGTGCTGACCGTCGTGCCTTCGACCAGCGGCAGCAGATCGCGCTGCACGCCCTGCCGCGACACGTCGGCGCCATGCATGTCCGAGCGGGCGGCGATCTTGTCGATCTCGTCGAGGAAGACGATGCCGTTCTGCTCGACGTTGGCGAGCGCCGCCGCCTTGACGTCGTCGTCATTGATCAGCCGCGAGGCCTCCTCGTCGGCCAGCGCGCGCAGCGCATCGCGGATCTTCATCTTGCGCAGCCGGCGCCGGCCGCCGCCGAGGTTCTGGAACATGCCCTGCAACTGCTGCGACAAATCCTCCATGCCCGGCGGGGCGAGGATTTCCATGCTGGCCGCCGGCGCCTGTACCTCGATCTCGATTTCCTTGTCGTCCAGTTCGCCCTCGCGCAACTTCTTGCGGAACTTCTGCCGGGTGCCGGAGTCGGCGCCTTCGAGCGGCGCATCGCCGACGCCACGTGCCGGCGGCAACAGCGCATCGAGCACGCGGTCCTCGGCGGCATCGGCGGCGCGGTCGGCGACGCGGCGCTTGGCCGCCTCGCGGCCATCCTTGATCGCCGCTTCGGCGAGGTCGCGAATGATGGTATCGACATCGCGGCCGACGTAACCCACTTCGGTGAACTTCGTCGCCTCGATCTTGATGAACGGCGCATTGGCCAGGCGGGCCAGGCGGCGCGCGATCTCGGTCTTGCCCACGCCGGTCGGGCCGATCATCAGGATGTTCTTCGGCGTGATCTCCGTGCGCAGCGGCTCGGCGACTTGCGCGCGGCGCCAGCGGTTGCGCAGGGCAATCGCCACGGCACGTTTGGCCCGTCCCTGGCCGACGATGTGCTTGTCGAGTTCGGAGACGATTTCCGGCGGCGTCATCGCCGTCATGCGATGACCTCGACGACGTGGTTCTGGTTGGTGTAGATGCACAGGTCGCCCGCGATGGCGAGCGACTTGCGCACGATGAGCTCGGGCGCCAGGTCGGTGTTCTCGAGCAGCGCGCGGGCAGCCGATTGCGCGTAGGCACCGCCGCTGCCGATGGCGACGATGCCGTACTCGGGCTCCAGCACGTCGCCGTTGCCGGTGATGACCAGCGAATTCGTGGCGTCGGCGACCGCCAGCATGGCTTCGAGCCGGCGCAGCATTCGATCGGTGCGCCAGTCCTTGGCCAGTTCGACGGCGGAGCGCAGCAGGTTGCCCTGATGCTTCTCGAGCTTGGCCTCGAAGCGCTCGAAGAGCGTGAAGGCGTCGGCCGTGCCGCCGGCGAAGCCGGCAAGGATGCGCTCGTTGTACAGGCGGCGGACCTTGCGTGCGCTGGCCTTGATGACGATGTTGCCCAGGGTCACCTGGCCGTCGCCGCCGAGCGCGACGCTGGCGCCGCGACGCACCGACAGGATGGTGGTGCCGTGATACTGTTCCATCAACAGGTTCGCAATTGCAGTTCGGCGTGTTCGCCCATGCCGTGCTCGCGCAACAGCACTTCCGCCAGTTGCGGCAGGCCGGTGACGATGATCTTGCCGGCCAGGCCGGCCGCAGCGCCGGCGGCCTGGGTGAGGGCGGTGGCGCTCTGGTCGTCGAGCCGCACGAGACTGGAGGCATCGATGACCCGGTCGGTGCCGTCGGCGGCCGGCGCGAACATGCCGACGAAGGCGTCGGCGCGACAACCCTTGAGTTCGCCGACCAGCGCGTCAGTGGGGGCCGCGACGGGCGACGCAGCGGGCCCGACAGCGGCCTCGGGCGGTGCTTCGACCACGGCCGCCGGATCCCAGGACGGCGGCGACAGCTCGAACGTCACGGCAAAGTTGATGGCCGCTTCTTCGAACGCTTCCTGATTACCCGCACGCTGCAGCAAGTCCAGCAGCAACAGCCACACCGGCTCATGTTTGCGTTCGCCGACCTCCGCCTGCGCCGTCAGCAGCGCGACCAGCGCATCGCTGCCGCGCACGGCACACGGCCGCCCGGTCTTCTTCAGGCTGGTGAGCAGACGCAGCAGCAGAATGCAACCGTTGTCGTCCGCTGCCGTGACGCCGCGGGCGTCAAGCGTGATGCGATCCTGACCGCCGATGCGCTTGCCGATGTCGCGCAGCGCATCGCCGATCGCGCCGTCGAGGCGTGCCGGCAACGCGAATTCACCCAGCGCCGAGAGGTCGGGCGCGGTCTCGATCACCGGCGCATCGCGCCAGGCCGGAGGCGAAGTCTCGAAGCGCTTCGCGAAAGCCAGCGCCAGCTTGGTGTAGGCGTCATAGCGATTCATCACGTGCAGCACGTCGAAGAGTGCCAACCAGACGCGGCGGGCATGGTCGCCGAGGGCTTCGCCGGACTTGAGCGCGGCCTCCAGCCGCTTGCTGGCGCCGAGATCGTCGCCACGGGCAAACAGGTGCGCGGCCTCGAGCAAGGCGGCTGGCGGCGGCACGCGGCGCGCTGGCGCGGCGGCCGGCGCGGCAGCTGTCGCGGGCGCTGGCGGTTCCGCTGCCGCAACGGTCGGCGGTGCTGGTGTATCGACCGGAACGAGCTCGAGCGTCAGCTTCCCGGCCGCCGCCGGCGCGGCCGACGGCGCAACTGCCGGCGGTGCGACAGGCGCAGGCGCCGCCGGCACAGCCGGTGGCGGCGGTGCGCGCGTGAAATCGAGTGAGAACAGGTCGTCGTCGTCAGCCACGGCGGCGTGCGGTCGGATTAGGGTCTGCTCGCATTCATCCGGCGGAGCGCGTTGCCGCGAGAGCGTGCAACGCACGGGCCGGGGCGATGGCTGCAAGGCGCGCGGCGCAGGCAATGGCCGGCCCCCTTGCCAAGCCGCGCAACACGGCAGACGCGCCCCGGCGCGGCAACTCTCCGGGAAGCGGCGCCATGGCCGCATGGCGGCATCACTCGTCGTTCATTTGGAACAACCAAACTTCTCTCCTCGTTCCTTGCCCTGCAACCATGGCGCCAGCCTTCGCGCCCGTCGTGTGAATGTGAACAGACCCTTGGATTCAACACGGCAGTATACCGTGTCCCCCGGCCCCGCCCGCGCATGCGGGCGGCATGGCGCGCTCAGTCGGCCTGAACCAGCAGGCCCTTGAGATATTCGCCTTCCGGGAAGGCCAGGTCGACGGGATGATCGGCATCGCCCTGCAAGCGCTGGACGATGCGCGCGCGCCTCGGCGTGCCCGCAAAGGCGTCACGCGCAGCGCCGGCGACGATCTTCTGGAACAGCTCGATACCGATGCCGCCGGAGCAGGAATACGTCATCAACAGGCCACCGGGCTGGAGCAGCTTGAAGGCATGCAGGTTGATGTCCTTGTAGGCGCGGGCGGCGGAAGCGGCGTGCGCGGCGGATGGGGCGAATTTCGGCGGATCGAGCACGACGATGTCGAATCGCTCGCCGGCCTTGCGCAGCGCACGCAGGGATTCGAACACGTCGGCCTCATGCCAGCGCGCACGCGCCGCATCGAGCCGGGGATTGCGCGCGAGATTGGCCTGCGCTGCTGCCAGCGCAGGCCCGGAGCTGTCGATCGACAGCAGCTCCCGCGCGCCGCCGGCCAGCGCCTGCAGGCTGAAGCCGCCCGTATAACAAAAGCAATTGAGCACGCGGCGACCCGCTGCGAGCGTGCCGAGCACGCGGCGGTTTTCGCGTTGATCGAGATAGAACCCGGTCTTGTGTCCGCCGACGATGTCGACGCCGAATTGCACACCATGCTCGGCGATGAGGATGCCGCCTGGCGGCATGTCGCCGGCGCACCAGCCGGCCCTGGGTTCGAGGCCCTCCAGCGCGCGCACCTCCGAGTCCGATCGTTCGTACACCCGCGCGCAACCGCCGACGGCAAGCAGCGCAGCGACGATGGCCTCGCGCCACTTGTCGGCGCCGGCACTGGTCAGTTGCATGACGCCCGTATCGCCGTAGCGATCGACGATCAAGCCGGGCAGGCCGTCGGATTCGGCATGCACCAGCCGGATGCCCGTCTGCGCGCGAAGGCCCGGCAATGCGTCACGGTGCGCCACCGCGGCGGCGATGCGGCGCTTGAAGAACGCATGATCGACGGGCTCGGCCGGATCGAAGGTCCATACGCGGGCGCGGATCTGCGAATCGGGACTCCACGCGGCCCGGGCCAGTACGGTGCCGTCGTGGGCGGCGACGTCCACGGTGTCGCCGCGGCGGGCGCGGCCTTCGACATGAACGATGGCACCGGCGAAGATCCACGGATGCCGCTTGAACAGCGGGCGATCCTTGCCGGCGGCGAGCACGATGCGCGGCATCAGGCCTCCAGCACGCGCAGTTCGGCGGTGGTGTAGCGCAGCCGGCTGGCGAGCACGCTGGCGATGCCCTCCATGAGCGCCAGTGCCGCGCGCTTGTGCTGTTCGGCAAAGGTCTCGAACACCTTGCGGGACAGCACGTAGAGCCGCACGTCGGTGTAGGCGACGGCGTTGGCCGAGCGCACGGCGCCGTCGAGGAAGGCCATCTCGCCGAAAAAGGCGCCGCGGCCGAACGTCCCCAGATGGTGGCTTTGCGCCTCGCCGATCGGCAGCACGATGCGCACCAGACCCTGACGGATCAGGAACAACTCGTCGCCCGTATCGCCGCGGGCAAAGATGTGCTCGCCGGCCTTCAGGTCGCGCTGTTCCATGCACAGCTCCAACGCCGCCAGCGTCTCGTGCTTGCGCTGGCGGAACAGCTCGATGTCACCCAGTGCCAGCACGCCCTCGTCGGCACGGACCAGCGCCGCTTCGGCGATGATCTGGTCCTCGACCCATTCCATGGCCGCATCGACCTCGCCGAAGATGCGCACCTTGCCATCGCCGATCAGGCCCACCTGCGTCAGATAGGCGCGGATATCGAGACCGGACGGCAGCGACGGCGGCAGATGCGCGAGGATCAGGCAGCCTTCGCGCTCGTCGAGCATGTCGCGCACCTGTTCGAGCATGTGCGCCGCGGTGATATCCACCGTCTGCACGCGGCGCATGTCGAGGATCACGTAGCGCCGCGTCTTGAGGTCCTCGTCGAGTGCGCCATACAGCTGCTGCGTGGTGCCGAAGAACAGGCTGCCTTGCAGTTCGCAGATCACGGACTGGCCGCCGTGCGCGCTGAGCACGGCCATTTCGTCCTTAGTGCGCACGCGCTTGGAGAAGTGTTCGTTGCCGAACAGGCGCCGACGCAATACCGTGTTGGCAATCTGTTCGCGGATGAACATGCCGATGGCCAGCACGATGCCGACGAACGAAGCCGTGATCAGGCTCGCGGTCAGCGCCGTGACCACTACCGCGGCGATCACCGCGAAGTCGAGCAGCGTCGCGCGCGATTTGAGGAAGTGCAGGCTGTCGCGGTCGAGCATGCGCACGCCGATAACGACCAGGATCGCCGCCAGCGCCGGCACCGGCACCCAAGCGATCAGGCTGCCCAGCAATGCGAAGGCCGCCAGCGCCAGGGCGCCTTCGATCATGCCCGAGGCGCGCGTCGCGCCGCCGCTCGAGAGGTTGACCAGCGTGGCCCCCATCGTGCCGGCGCCCGGCATGCCGCCCACGGCGGCCGAGCACAGGTTGCCGCAGCCTTGCGCGATCAACTCGCGATTGGAGTCGTGCCGCGTGCGCGTCATCGCATCGAGCACGACGCAGGTCTTCAACGTGTCGATCGACAACAGGCCGGCGAGCGTCAACGCCGGAAAGATCAGTGTGCGCAGGAACTCGCCATCGACGGCGGCCAGCGTGCGCCAGCGCGCCGAGAGGTCGCCCAGCGCCGACAGCGCGCTACCCTCGCCGCTGCCCAGCGGGCCGACCAACAGGCTGTTGCCGACGGTGGCCAGCGGCACGAAGCCGGCAGCACCGAGTGCGAGGTAACACAGCACGCCGGCCGCCAGACCGAGAATCGCCGCCGGCACGGCCTTGATGAAGCGCGGCGCCAGCACCATCACGCCGGCCGTGACCACGCCGACCATGATCGCCGCCGCGTTCCAGCCCGAGGGCGCGGCCAGCGCCGGCCAGATGGTCAGACCCTTGGGCGCGCCGAACAGCTTGGGCACCTGGCTGCCGATGATGATGAAGCCGACGCCGGTGAGATACCCGCTGACCACCGGATACGGCATGTAGCGGATCAATCGGCCCAACCGCAACACGCCGAACAGGACCTGCAGCGCACCGGCGAGCAGGCCCACCAGCGTCAGCATCAGGGCCACGGTGGCGACATCGGTACCGGCCTGCACGCGCTCGATGGCGAACGCCGCCAGCACGGCGACGGCCGGCGCGCAGGGCGCGCTGATCAGGCGCGGTGCGCCACCCAGCGCCGCCGCCACGAGACCGATCGCCACGGCACCGAGCACGCCGGCCAGCGCCCCCTGCGCCGCCTGCGCGCCGCCCAGCGGGCTGTAGATGGTGACGCCGAAGGCAATGGCCGAAGGCATGGCAACCAGCATGGCGGCCATGCCGCCCCAGAAATCCCCGGCACCGGACTTGTTCATTGCGTTCCCCAAACTACAGTGGTGGTGGCACGGCGGTTGCGCGGCATCGGCGTCATTTTTCCTTGGCGCGCGGATGCGCGGCGTCGTACACCTTGGCCAGGTGCTGAAAGTCGAGGTGTGTGTAGATCTGGGTGGCGGCAATGCTGGCGTGGCCGAGCATTTCCTGCACCGCGCGCAGATCACCCGAGCTTTGCAGCACATGCGAGGCAAACGAATGCCGCAGCATGTGCGGATGCACGTGCTGGCCCAGCCCGCAGCGCTGCGCCCACTGCGCCAGGCGCGTCTCGACCTGCCGGGCGCCGAGCCGGCGTCCGCGCCGGCCGACGAACAGGGCCGGTTCGCCGGATGCGGCAAGCGACGCACGCTCGGCCAACCACGCGCGCAAGGCATCGGCGGCCTTGGCGCCCAGCGGCACCGTGCGCGTCTTGTTGCGCTTGCCGGTGACGGTCACTTCGCCTTCGGCCAGATCGATGCCGCCGGGCCAATCCAGCGACACCAGCTCCGCCAGGCGCAGGCCCGAGGAATAGAACAACTCGAACATCGCCGCATCGCGTGTTTCCAGCGCGTCATCCGGCGCCTTGTCGAGCAGGGTTTTCGCCTGGTCGACGCCCAGTGCGCGCGGCAGCAGATGCGGACGCCTGGGCGCACGCAGGTCGTCGGCCGGGTTGGCGCCCAGCCGACAGTTGCGCATGAGGAAGGCGTAGAAGCCATGCCAGCCCGACAGCGTGCGGGCGATGGAGCGCGGCGCGAGGCCCCTGGCATGCATGTCCATCAGCGCGCGCTGCAAATCGGGCCGGGTCAGGGACGATACGTCGGCACCGCGTGCGTCGGCCAGCGCCGTCAAGCGTGCCAGATCGCGCCGATAGGCGGTCAGCGTATGTGCGCTGGCGCGCCGCTGCACCGCCAGCTCGGTCAGGTAGCTGTCGATGTCCTCGCGGCTCACCGGTTCACGCGCAGCAGCGTCGCCGCCGCCAGCTCGGCGATGCGTTGCAGATAAAGCGTCCCCAATTGCGGGTAAAAGCGCAGCGGGTCCTCGCTGGCCAGCACCAGCAGCCCGAAGCAGGCGCCTTCGGCCTCGCGCAGCGGCAACTGCGCGACCGAGCGCAGCGATGCCGCGTCGGCGCCGAACCACGCCAGTGCCGGCTGCGCATCGACCGGACCGCAGGCCGGGCCGGCGAGCGCGGCGGCCTGCGCCTTCTGCACTTCATCGACGACGATGAACTCGCGGCTGTCGTCGCCGGACAGGCCCCACAACCGCAGCCCGACATGCGGCACGCCGAAGGCACCGCCCAGATGCGCGTACAGCGCGCGGCAGGCGCCGGCATGGTCGGCCGCCGCGGCCAAGGCGACCGTCAGTGCATGCACCTTGGCCGAAATGCTGTCGTTCTCTTCGCCGAAGCCGATCAGTTCGGAGAGTTTGGCCTCGAGGTTGCGCACCTTCTCGCGCAACGTGAACAACTGCTTCTCGGTGATCGAGATGGCGCGCCCGGTATGCGGATCGGGAATCGTCACCAGCGTCAGCAGGTCGGCGTAGTGGTCGAAGAACTCGGGATGGTCGTGCAGGTAGCGGGCCACTTGCTCGGCGCTGATGGCGATGTCGGTCATGCGAGGTCCTCGGGAATGTCGATGTCGGCGGAAAACACGGAGACGGCCGGCCCGGTCATGCGGACCGCATGCCCGGACCCCGGCCAGTCGATGACCAGCTCGCCGCCGCGGGTGGCGACGCGCACGGGCGTCTCGAGCAGGCCGCGGCGGATGCCGGCGACCACGGCGGCGCAGGCGCCGGTGCCGCAGGCCGGCGTCTCTCCGGTGCCGCGTTCCCAGACGCGCAGGCGGATGGCATGACGATCGACGACCTGCATGTAGCCGGCGTTGACCCGCTGCGGAAAGCGCTCGTGACGCTCGATCGCCGGGCCTTGCGTGGTCACCGGGGCGGCATCGACATCGACGACGACCTGCACGGCATGCGGGTTGCCCATCGACACGACGCTGATCTCCACCGCGGTGGCATCGACATACAGCTTGTGCAGCAGGGCGTCGCCATCGGCCGCGAACGGGATGTCGGCCGGCGCGAAGCGCGGCACGCCCATATCGACGCTGATCAGGCCGTCGGCTTCCAGCCTGGGCTCGATGAGGCCGCCGAGCGTCTCGACGCGGATCGCCGTCTTGGCGCTCAGTCCGGCCTCATGCACATAGCGCACGAAGCAGCGCGCGCCATTGCCGCACTGCTCGACTTCGCCGCCATCGGCGTTGAAGATGCGGTAGCGGAAGTCGGCATTCGCCGATGGGGCGGGCTCGACGACGAGGATCTGGTCGCAGCCGACGCCAAAGCGCCGGTCGGCCAGCCAGCGGGCTTGTGCCGCAGTAGGCACGAAGGCCGGCCACCGCGTGCCGGTGGCGTCGAGCACGACGAAGTCGTTGCCCAGACCGTGCATCTTGGTGAAGTGGATTCTTGGCATGGGGTCAATTTAAGCCGGAGTGTGCCCCACGGCGATGCAAACACGCGGTCAGTAGCATTTCTTTTCGCCCGGCGGGCGGGTCTTGAAGCGCCGGTGCGCCCACCAGTACTGCTCGATCGCCGGTCGCGCGCGCTCCTCGATGAAAGCATTCAATCGCCGCGCATCGACGGCATCGTCACCGCAGGGGTAGTCGCGCCAGGCCGGCTCGATGCGCACCACCCAGCCGTCGCCCTCGGCGAAGGTCAGTGCCGGCACGACAGCCGCACCCGTGCTGGCGACAAGCCTAGCGAGGCTCGTCAAGGTGGCCGCCGGCACGCCGAAAAACGGCACGAAGATGGCGTGCTTGGGACCGAAATCCATGTCCGGCAGATACATCATCGCCTTGCCGCGCAGCATCGCATCAATGGCGGCCTTGATGCCATCCTGCCGCGAGAAGGCCTCGACACGTCCGAAGCGCGTGCGTCGCGCCTTCATCATGCGGTCGAACACCGCGTTGGTCTGCTCGCCGTAGATGCCGGTCAAATCGACGTCCATCGACAGCCGGCTGACGGCATGGTCCATGCCGACCAGATGCGCACCCAGCAAGATCACCGGCCGGCCGGCCTGCGCACGCAGGTGTTCGATGCCCTCGACGCGCACCAGTTGCCGCACGCGTTCCGGCGAACCCCACCAGAGTACCGAGCGTTCGACGAAGCTGCGGCCCATCAGCGCGAAGTTGCGACGGGCGATCGCTTCGCGCGCGGCCTCGTCGAGATCGGGAAAGCACAAGCGCAGGTTGGTGCGCACCACATGCCGGCGCGACGCACCCAGCCGCCACAACAGCCTGCCCAGGCGGTGTCCCAGCACGCGCAGCCAGGACGCCGGCAGAAAATGCAGCGACCAGAGCAGAAAGACCGCGGCATGGCTGGCGGCGCGCTTGACAGGATTCATGCGGGCGGCGCGACGCCGGCCGGCGTCTTGTAGCGGTTGTAGCCCCAGAAATATTGCGTCGGGCAGTCGCGCACGACCTGCTCCAGTTCCGCATTCAGTTGCGCCGCCGCAGCGGCCGCATCGCCGGCGAGCGGTGCGCGCAGAGGGCGGAACCACAGGTGATAGCCGGCGCCATAGGGAAGCCGCTCGGCGACCGTGAGCACCACCGCGGCGCCGGTCTGCGCCAGGCGCGCGGCGAGCGTCATGGTGTAGGCGGGCTGGCCGAAGAACGGCGCCCAGACGCCCTCGCCGTTGCCCGGCACCTGGTCGGGCAGCATGCCCACGGCCTCGCCCGCCCGCAAGGCCTTGAGCATGCGGCGCACCCCGGTCAGGTCGGCGGGCGCCAGCGTGAAGCGGCTGCCGCGTCCCTGCTCGATCAGCGGCTCCAGCCAGTCGGCCTTGGGTCGCCGATAAAGCACGGTGATCGGCACCCGCGTGGCGCAATAGGCGGCTGCGACTTCAAAGCAACCGATGTGCGGCGTCAGCAGCAGCACGCCCTTGCCGGCGGCCATGCCGGCCTCGACGTGTTCCCAGCCGGACAGGCGCACGACGCGGGCCGCCGCATCGGCGTGCGAGGACAGCCAGATGGCCGGCAGCTCGAAGGCGGCCTTGCCGGTCTCGGCAATCGCCGCACGCCGGTATTGGGCAAGCCCGGCGCGCCCGATCTGATGGTGGAAGTGCCGCCGATAGGTCGGCGAGGCCCACCAGACCAGCCAGCCGGCAACGGCACCGAGGTTGTGCAGCAGCGGCAGCGGCAGACGTCCGAGCAGCCGGAACAGCCAGGTAAGGAGGGTCGCGGCCACGGTCGGTCCGTCGATTGCAATCGGGCGATTATCGCAAACCGGCCACCGGCCCGGCCGCGGAGTAGAATGCTTCCATCCGCCGAGTTAATGACAACTTGCACGGCGGAGACGGCGCGGAAGCATCCGGGCCCGAAAACAAATCGTGCTAAAGCGTCGCCGCTCGCGCCTCGGAGCCGGCCTCGCCGGAAACCCGAGGCGTTCTTGTTTTGGAGCGAACCATGAGCAGCGACTTTCTTTTCACGTCGGAATCGGTTTCCGAAGGTCACCCGGACAAGGTGGCCGACCAGATTTCCGACGCCATCCTCGATGCCGTCCTCGCCGCCGACCCGCGCTCGCGCGTCGCCGCCGAGACGCTGACCAACACCGGCCTGGTCGTGCTCGCCGGCGAGATCACCACCAACGCCCACGTCGATTACATCCAGGTGGCCCGCGACACGATCCGGCGCATCGGCTACGACAACACCGAGTACGGCATCGACTACAAGGGCTGCGCCGTGCTGGTCGCCTACGACCGGCAGAGCAACGACATCGCGCAAGGCGTCGACCATGCCAGCGACGACCACCTCAATACCGGCGCCGGCGACCAGGGCCTGATGTTCGGCTATGCCTGCGACGAAACGCCGGCACTGATGCCGGCACCGATCTACTACGCGCACCGTCTCGTCGAGCGCCAGGCGCAGATGCGCCGCGACGGCCGCATGCCCTTCCTGCGCCCCGACGCCAAGAGCCAGGTGACGATGCGCTATGTCGATGGCAAGCCGCACAGCATCGATACGGTCGTGCTGTCCTCGCAGCATAGCCCCGAGATGAGCGACGGCCAGAAGATGAAGCCGCAGTTCATCGAGGCGGTCATCGAGGACATCATCAAGCCCGTGCTGCCCGTCGAGTGGCTGCAGAACACGCGCTATCTCATTAATCCCACCGGCCGCTTCGTCATCGGCGGCCCGCAGGGTGATTGCGGCCTCACCGGGCGCAAGATCATCGTCGACACCTATGGCGGCGCCTGCCCGCATGGCGGTGGCGCATTTTCAGGCAAGGACCCGACCAAGGTCGACCGGTCGGCCGCCTATGCCGCGCGCTACGTGGCGAAGAACATCGTCGCCGCCGGCCTCGCCCGCCAGTGCCAGATCCAGGTCGCCTACGCCATCGGCGTCGCACGGCCGATGAACATCACGGTCTATACCGAGGGCACCGGCGTGATCCCGGACGACAAGATCGCCGAGCTGATCAGCCGTCACTTCGACTTGCGCCCGCGCGGCATCATCGAGATGCTGGACCTGCAGCGGCCGATCTACACCAAGACCGCGGCCTACGGCCACTTCGGCCGCGACGAGCCGGAATTCACCTGGGAGCGCACCGACAAGGCCGCGGCGCTGCGCGCCGAAGCCGGGCTGTAACGGCCGTGCCGGCCGGTGGCACGGCGCATGC
>JBGARB010000061.1:0-14707 GCA_044230495.1 Rhodocyclaceae bacterium | reverse complement strand
GGCCTGCTCGGGCCAGGCCTCGGCCATGTCGAGCAGCGTGCCGACGTTCTTGTTCGGCGACATGCGGCTGATGTGCAGCAGGAACCGCATGCCATCGAGCTCGGTGACCTCGCGCCGCGGCGCGGCCGCTGCGTCGAGCACGCCGTTGTGCACCACCGAGACGGGCGCGTGCAGCGGCGCCAGTGCGCGCTGCATCTCCGCGGCCACGTGGTGGCTGATCGCCACCGCGGCGTCGGCCACCTGCAGCCGGCGCCGCGCGAACCAGCGGCGCTGAGCCAGCTGCAGCCGGCCGCGCGCCGCGTGCAGGAAGATCAGGTCGTGCACCGTCTCCACGCGGCGGCGCGCCGACCAGGGCGTGGCCACGCGGCTGCGCAGGTGCACGTTGTGCCAGAGGTCGAAGGTCTCGGGCTGGCGGTGCAGCCAGCGGTGGCGGTCGTGCACGTCGAGGTAGCGCACGTCGTCGCCGAACAGGCCGTGCCAGCGGCGCGGCAGGTGGTAGGTGAACTGCCAGCCTTCGCGCTCGCGCAGCATCGGCGCGCGCGCGGCCAGCGTCTGCGCGTAGCGGCGCACGAATTCGCCGATGCCGTCGTGCCACTGGCCGATGCGGCCCAGGCCGATGCCGATGCTGCGGGGAGGACTCATGTCGGGATTAACCCTGCATGCTAAGGCAGCGCTCCTGGGCGTGTCAGGCTGTGTTGGCTGCGCGTCAGAGGGCGGTCAGTGCCGGCGCAGACCATCGCGCCCAAGTTGCCGTCCGGCAGCGACCGAGGAGACATTCGTGGCACCCGATCTCACCCAGCGCATCGCAGCGCACCCACGCTACCTGGAGCTGAAGACCAAGCGTTCGCGCCTGGGCTGGTGGCTCACGGCGGCGATGCTCGTCGTCTATTACGGCTTCATCCTGCTCGTCGCCTTCGACAAGCCCTTGCTGGCCTCGCGCATCGGCGCGGGCGTCACCACGCTGGGCATGCCGATCGGCCTGGCGGTGATCCTGTTCACCATCGTCATCACGACCTACTACGTGGTGCGCGCGAACCGCGAGTTCGACGAGATGTCCGACGCCGTCAAGCGCGAGGTGCAGCGATGAGAACCTCCGCACGCATCGCCATCGGCGCCGCGGCGCTGGCCGCCGGCACCACGATCGCCTACGCCGCCGGGGCCGACCTCGGCCAGGCGCAGAAGCAGGCCACCAACTGGACGGCCATCACGATGTTCGGCATCTTCGTGCTGTTCACGCTGTGGATCACCAAGTGGGCCGCGGGGCGCACCAAGAGCGCGGCCGACTTCTACACGGCCGGCGGCGGCATCACCGGCTTCCAGAACGGCCTGGCGATCGCCGGCGACTACATGTCGGCGGCCTCGTTCCTGGGCATCTCCGCGGCCGTGATGGCGAGCGGCTACGACGGCCTCATCTACTCGATCGGCTTCCTGGTCGGCTGGCCCGTCATCACCTTCCTCATGGCCGAGCGCCTGCGCAACCTGGGCAAGTTCACCTTCGCCGACGTCGCGGGCTACCGCTTCCAGCAGACGCCCATCCGCGCCTTCGCCGCCTCGGGCACGCTCGTGGTGGTGGCCTTCTACCTCATCGCGCAGATGGTCGGCGCCGGCCAGCTCATCAAGCTGCTGTTCGGCCTCGACTACCTCTACGCGGTGATCCTGGTCGGCGGCATCATGATGATCTACGTGCTCTTCGGCGGCATGACGGCCACCACCTGGGTGCAGATCATCAAGGCGGTGATGCTGCTCGCCGGCGCGACCTTCATGGCGCTGGCGGTGATGTTCCAGTTCGGCTTCTCGCCGGAGGCGATGTTCCTCAAGGCCACCGAGGTGCACTCGAAGAAGGACGCCATCATGGCGCCGGGCGGGCTCATCAATGACCCGATCTCGGCCGTGTCGGTCGGCATGGCGCTGATGTTCGGCACCGCCGGCCTGCCGCACATCCTGATGCGCTTCTTCACCGTGCCCAACGCCAAGGAAGCCCGCAAATCGGTCGCCTGGGCGACGACGTGGATCGGCTACTTCTACATCCTCACGTTCATCATCGGCTTCGGCGCCATCACCAACCTGATCCCCAACCCGATGGACTATTTCGTCGATGGCGAAATCGCCAAGGGCCTCAAGGGTGGCGGCAACATGGCGGCGGTGCATCTGTCGAAGGCCGTCGGCGGCGACATCTTCATGGGCTTCATCTCGGCGGTCGCCTTCGCGACGATTCTCGCCGTGGTCGCCGGCCTGACGCTTTCGGGCGCCTCGGCCGTCTCGCACGACCTTTACGCGTCGGTGTGGCGGCACGGCAATGTCGATCAGGCCACCGAACTGCGCGTTTCGAAGATCACCACCGTCGTGCTCGGCATCATCGCCGTCGTGCTCGGTGTGGTGTTCGAGAAGCAGAACGTCGCCTTCATGGTGATGCTGGCCTTCGCGGTCGCCTGCTCGGCGAACTTCCCGGTGCTGTTCATGTCGGTACTCTGGAAAGACTGCACGACCAAGGGCGCGGTCGCCGGCGGCACGGTCGGCCTGATCCTCTCGGTCACGCTGACGGTGCTCTCGCCGGCGGTGTGGGAAGCCTCGCTGGGCCACGAGAAGGGTTCGGCAATCTTCCCGTACGCGTCGCCTGCCATCTTCTCGATGACGGCCGCGTTCCTGGTCATCTACCTCGTGTCCAAGTTCGATCGCAGCCGCCAGGCCGCCATCGAGCGCGCCGCCTTCCCGGCACAGCTGATCCGCTCGGAAACAGGCGTCGGCGCTTCAACGGCCAGCGCGCACTGAGCACGCAACGCATCAAACAAAACGGCGCCCTGCGGGGCGCCGTTTTGCTTTTGGGCGACCAAACTACAGTCGTGGCGGCACGGCGCTTCGACTTCAGGTGACCTGCTGGCGCAGCCAGGCCAGCCCGATCCACACCCAGAAAAGCACGAAGAACGCAACGAATGGCAGGTGCTTGTCGACGATCTGCGGCGGCGAAATCACGCGCACGGCGCGGATCACCGGCCGGGTGACGATCTGGAACACCTGGTAGACGGGGTTCGTCGCCCGTCGTGCACCGGCCAGCAAGGCCAGCAGGCCTTGGCCGATCAGTGTCAGCATGGCAACTTCGGTAAGCGCGCGCAGCACGCTGATGACCAGGATTTCCGGTGAGCTCATGGTATGTTGCTGGGCTTTCCTGAACGATGCTTCCATGATGAATTACGACCACTGGCGACATTATGCCCGCGGCTGGGTGCTTCACGTCCTCGGCCGCACCGATGGCGCCTATGAAGCCTATGCGGAGGCTTTCCGCATCGATCCGCGCGACATCCAGGCGGCGCGGCATCTTGCCGCCATTGCCGCCGAGCGCAAGCGCTGGACGATTGCCGCCGACTGGCTGCAAAAGGTCGTCGCGCTGGCGCCGAACGACGCCACCGCCCATTTCAACCTCGCGTTTACGCTCGACCATGATGGCCGCAGCGAAATCGCCATCGCCTCTTTCGAACGCGCCGTGGCGCTGGACGAAAAACTCGACCGTGCGTGGTACGGCATGGGCCTGGCGATGGCGCGCCTCGGTCGTCACGCCGATGCGGCGGGTGCGTTCGAAAAGGCCGTCGCGCTGCAGCCGATGAACGGTGAGGCCTATTACCAGCTGGGCATGGCCTATCACCACTCGCAACGGCCGGACGAAGTCGCCAAGGTGGCGGCGCGATTGGTCGATTTCGAGCCCAAGCGCGCCAAGCGCCTGGTGCAGGACGCCATGCGTCCCGACCTCATGCACCTGATTCCCGAACTGCCGTTCTGACGCACGTCGGCAACAAAAAAAGCCCCGGCAGACCGGGGCTTTTTTTGTTGCGGCGGGGCGCCGGATCGGCGCCCCGATGACGACAGGGCTCAGTGTGCGCCCGCGCCGCCCGCTTCCTTGCTGGTGTTCATCGTATCGCCCTCGAGGCTCGGGTAGCGCACGTGGTCGACCAGCTCCTGCACTTCCTTGCTCGGCGCCGGCGAAATCATCGTGCCGACAATGATGCCGATGAAGCCGGCAGGGATGCCGAAGATGCCGGCCGCGATCGGGTTGATGTCCCACCACTTCGGTGCATTGACGCCGAAGAACGGGTAGGTCATGTACATGTAGTACATGCAGATACCCAGGCCGAGCAACATGCCGAGGATCGCGCCGAGCTTGTTCGCCCGCCGCCAGAACACGCCGCATACCAGCGCCGGGAAGAACCCGGATGCCGCCAGCGAGAACGCCGCACCGACGAGGAACAGGATGTCGCCTGGCTTCAGGCTGGTGACGTACGCGGCGAGGATCGCGACGACGAGCAGCAGGCCCTTGGACACGGCCAGACGGCGGACCGTCGGCGCGTTCGGGTCGATCATCTTGTAATACACGTCGTGCGACAGCGCGTTGGCGATGGTCAGCAGCAGGCCGTCGGCAGTGGACAGCGCGGCGGCGAGACCGCCGGCAGCCACCAGGCCCGAGATGACGTACGGCAATCCGGCGATTTCCGGCGTCGCCAGCACCACCAAGTCCCCGCCGATGACGATTTCGGCGAGCTGCACGATGCCATCCTTGTTGATGTCCGCGATGTTCATCAGCGTCTTGTCCACCGCCGCCCAGTTGCTCACCCAGGCGGGCAACGAAGCGAAGCTGCTGCCGACCAGGTTGCTGTACACCTCGTACTTGACGAGGACGGCCAGCGCCGGCGCAGTGAAGTAGAGCAGGAAGATGAAGAACAGCGACCAGAACACCGAGGTGCGCGCCTCCTTGACCGACGGCGTCGTGTAGTAGCGCATCAGGATGTGCGGCAACGCGGCCGTGCCGACCATCAGGCACAGGATCAACGCGAGGAAGTTCTTCTTCGCGATGCTGCGGTTTTTTTCCTTCTCCGCGTCGTCCTTGCCGGCGGCCGGGAACGGCTCGGCGTGCGCCTTGACCGCGGCGGCACGACCGGCGGCACCCGTCTTGTCCTTGGTCCACGCGGCCTTGGCGGCGGCGGCATCGGCCGGGAAGTCCTTGACGGCCTTTTCCGCTGCCTCGATGGCCTTCGCATCCGGCGTCTCGGCAGCCTTCAGTTCGGCGACCTTGGCGTCGACCTTGGCCTTCTCGGCGGCGAGGAAGCCCGCGGCATCGGCTTCGAGGCCCTTGAGCTTGGCGTCGGCCGCGGCGGCGCGGTCACGGAAGATCTGGCGCACGGAATCCTCGGCAGCACCCTTCGGCGTGGCCTTGTCGTTGAATTCCTTCTCCAGCGCCGTGACCTTCGGCAGCGCGGACGTGTAGGCCGTGATCTGCGGGATCGGCACGCCGGTGTGCTTCACCGACAGCCACACCACCGGGATCATGTACGCCACGATCAGGATGATGTACTGCGCGACCTGCGTCCAGGTGACCGCCTTCATGCCGCCCAGGAATGAGCAGACCAGAATGCCGGCCAGACCGACGAAGACGCCGATGCTGAACTCGAGGCCGGTGAAGCGGCTGGTGATCAGGCCGACGCCGTAGATCTGCGCGATCACGTAGGTGAACGAACAGACGATCGCGGCAAAGACGCCGATCGTGCGCGGGATGTTGCCGCCGTAACGCGCACCGAGGAAGTCCGGAATGGTGAACTGCCCGAACTTGCGCAGGTAGGGCGCGAGGAACAGCGCGACGAGGCAATAGCCGCCGGTCCAGCCCATGATGAAGGCGAGGCCGTCGTAGCCGGTGAGGTACAGCGTGCCGGCCATGCCGATGAAGGACGCTGCCGACATCCAGTCGGCGCCGGTCGCCATGCCGTTGAACAGCGCAGGGACGCGGCGTCCGGCGACGTAGTATTCGCCGACGTCGGCCGTCTTCGACATGAAGCCGATGCCCGCATACAGCAGGATCGTCGCGAAGAGGAACAGGTAGCCCAGCACCTTGTTCGGGACGCCGGCCATTTCGAGCAGGCCGACGATCACCACGAAAGCGATGAAGCCGCCCGTATAGAAGGTGTAGTAGCGTTTGAGCTGGTTGAAGAATGCCTTGTTGCCTTGGGCTGCGGTGGCCATCAGTCGTCCTCCCCTTCGTGAACCCCGTATTCGATGTCGAGGTTGTTCATGTACTTGCCGTAGTACCAGATGATCAGCACGTACACGACCAGCGAGCCTTGGGCGCCCATGTAGAAACCGAGCGGGCCGATGATCTCGATGCCGTTCAGTTCGCGCGCGAACCAGCCGACCACAAAGGTGACGACAAACCAGATCGTCAGCAGGACCGTGGTCATTTTCAGATTCCGGTTCCAGTACTCGCGATGTTTTTCAGTTAATTGCATGTTCTCCTTCGACAGTTGCAGGGCGACCCGCAGCGCGACCCACCAAGTGATGCTTCATCCGCGATGCGGATGGCACATCCCCCATGTCCGATCGGACGCGCCTGAACGCCTCCCGATTTGACCGCGCCGATTGTCAGCCCGCAGGGCTTACAGTCCTCTTACAATCCTGTCAGGAACCCCGCAAATACGCGATATTTCGATTGTGCGCCGCATCAATCAGGGCGCAGATCGACAGGGCTCGCCTGCCCACCGCGCCGCACGAGGCTGACGCGAAAAAGGCTCCCGCCGGCGCTGCCGTCACGCAGGT
This sequence comes from Rhodocyclaceae bacterium, assembly GCA_044230495.1. GTDB lineage: Bacteria > Pseudomonadota > Gammaproteobacteria > Burkholderiales > Rhodocyclaceae > JADJEF01. Next base: position 8,137 of record JBGARB010000061.1, on the reverse strand, counting down.
CGACGCGCGCACGGTGCATTTCCGCGATCTCGAGCACGATCGGCAGGCCGAGGCCGGAGCCGGATTCGTCATTGCCGAGCACGCGATAGAAACGCTCGAAGACCTTTTCGCGCTCGTCCGGCGGAATGCCGACACCGGAATCTTCGACTTCGACTTCGACGAAATCGGTCAGGCGCACACGGACGGTCACGCGACCGCCACGTGGCGTGTACTTGATTGCATTGTCGACCAGGTTGGAGAGCATCTCGCGCAACAGCAGCGGCACGCCCTCGCTCATATGCGGCCACTCGCCGCATTCGAACGACAGGTCGATGTCCTTGGCCAGCGCCCGCTCGGCCCATTCGATGGTGACCGCACGCGCCAGCGCCCGCAGGTCGACCGCCTCGACGCGATGCACCTTTTCGTGGCTGGCCTCGGTGCGCGCCAGTACCAGCAGCTGGTTGGCGAGGTGGGCAGCGCGATCGGCACTTTGCGCGATCAGCCGCACCGAACGGCGCAGTCGCGCGTCGTCGGTTTCGACGGCGGCCAGCTCGGCCTGCGTCTTCAGGCCGGTGAGCGGCGTGCGCAACTGGTGCGCGGCATCGGCAACGAAACGCTGCTGTGCATGCAGATTGGCTTCCAGCCGCGCCATCATGTCGTTCAGCGCCTGCAGCACCGGGCGGATCTCGTCCGGCGCGCGCTCCAGCGCCAGCGGCGAAAGGTCCCCCGGGCGCCGCGACAGGATGCGCCGCCGCAGTCGATGCAAGGGCCGCAGGCCGCGCGAGAGACCCAGGAAGGAGAGGACGACTGCCGCCGGAATCATCGCGAACTGCGGCAGCAGCACGCCGCGGATGATCCGCGAAACCACCGCCTCGCGCTTGTTGCGGGTTTCGGCAACCTGCACCAGCAACACTTCGCCGGTCTGCGCGACGATCGTGCGGTAGGCCACGCGCACGGCCTCGCCATGCACCGTATCGTCGCGCAGCCGCACATCGACGCTGGGCCGCGGGCCGTGACTGGATACCAGCGGTATCGCTGCCGACAACATGTCGAAGCGCGTCGGCGGAATCGTCAGCGCCATGCCGGCACCCGGATTGACGACGCCGCCATCGAGCGCGAATTCCGCCGGCGGCGTCTCCACCGCATAGGCGCTCGGCGGCGGCACCGCGCTGACACGGTAGTAGCGGATGTCGGTGGCATCGCCGGCGAGCGTGGTCTGGATCGCGGCGGGCAAACGAACCACCGGGTTTTCCAGGCTCTCGATGTAGTAGCCGAGCACGCGCGCCGCGTCGGTCAGGGCGCCGTCGTAGGGCGTATCGGCAATCTCGTGCGCAATGTGGTTGGTGACGGCGATGGACACCGGCCACAGCAGCAGCAGCGGCGCCAGCATCCAGTCGAGAATTTCGAGGAACAGCGAATTCGGCGCCCGGTCCGAGGCTTCGCTGGCGAAAGGCCCGCGCGGAAAGTGCAGCCGCGCGCGGCGGCGTTCAGGCATCCGCCACACCCGCTGCCGCGGGCTTTTGCAGGCTGTAGCCAAGGCCACGCAGCGTGGCGATGCGCACGCCCGAGGGCTCCAGCTTCTTGCGCAGGCGATGCACGTACACCTCGATCGCGTTGGCGCTGACCTCCTCGTCCCAACCGCACAACTGCTCGACGAGCTGCTCCTTGCTGACCACCCGTCCGGCGCGCAGCAGCAGGACTTCGAGCAGCGCGATCTCGCGGGCCGACAGGTCGATCAATTCGCCGTTGAGGCGTGCCACACGTTCGGTCTGGCTGTAGGTCAGCGGGCCGACGGACAACCCCGTCGGATTGCCCGAGCCGCGCCGCACCAGCGCGCGGATGCGGGCTTCGAGCTCGGGCAACGCGAAGGGTTTGGTCAGGTAGTCGTCGGCGCCGGCATCGAGCCCGGCAACGCGCTCGGCGAGGCCGTCCTGGGCGGTCAGGATCAGCACCGGCAGGCTGTTCTTGCGCGCCCGCAGCCGCCGCAGCACATCCAGGCCCGGCAGCTTGGGCAGGCCCAGATCGAGCACCAGCAGATCGAACTGCTCGCGCTGCAGGACGGCGTCGGCATCGGCGCCGTTGACGACATGATCGACCGCACAGCCGGTCTTGCGCAGAGCATGCACGAGGCCATCGGCAATGACGGCGTCGTCTTCGGCAATCAGGATCCTCATGCGCACTCCTCGTCAGGGTGCGGCCGATTCTATAGCTGGTAGTTGAGCTTGAGGCCCTGTTGCAGCGTGCGCGCCTGGCGGAAGGATTCCTTCAGGATGCGCCGTTCGAGATCGTTCAGGTCGCCGATGAAGATGCGGTTGTCGCCCGCGCGACCGCGCCCGGCCTCGAGGTGCTGGTGGCGCAGGCGCAGCATCTGGATGAAATTGAAGGCATCGATCACCGCGTCGACGTCGTCGCCCAGGCCACCCTTTTCGCCGGCCGTGCGGCGCAGGCGCTCCTGCGTGGCAGCGGCGGCGACGCCATGTGTCAACGCATGGACGCGGGCGACATCGACGAACAGGCGCGCACCGGATTTCTTGAGGTCGATGAAGGCTTTGCCGCGTTCGTCGGTTTCGACGCTGAAGTCGCGGAAGACGCCGAGCGGCGGCGCCACTTCCAGCGCATTGGAGGCCAGCATGCGCTGGAACGCCGAATTGCCGCGCGACTCGGCGAACAGATGCGCGTACATCGCCTCGGCGAGTTCGACTGGGCCATGCAGCGCGCGCAGGTCGAAGAAGATCGTCGCGTTGAGCAGCGCCTTCGGTTCCGGCGTGCGGATCCAGCGCGAGAACTTGGCCTTCCATTCGTCGAGCGTGAGGCACCACTCGGGGTTGCCGGCCATGATGTTGCCCTTGCACAGCGGAAAGCCGCAGCGGTCGAGATCGTTGTTGACGTCGCGGGCGAAGGCGAGCAGACGCTGGCGCAAGGTTTCCGGCGCACCGGCGCCGGCCAGGAACACGATGCCGTTGTCCTGATCGGTGGACAGCGTCTGTTCCTCGCGGCCTTCGGAGCCGAAAGCCAGCCAGGTCCATTCGATGCCGGTGAGATCGTGCCGGGCGAGATTGAGTTCGAGCACGCGCTCGGTGACGGCATCGTTCTGCGCCGAGATGAAGCGCGTGAGCTGCTCGGCACCGACGCCCTGCGCAACCATGTTGAAGGCGCACTGGCGCACGTCGCCCAGTGCCCGGCGCAGCGCGTCGGTGTCCGCGGCGGCCTCGATCGCGCTGCGCAACGCCGACATCGACAGCCGCTGCAGCGCGAACAGGTCGCGCTCGGAGATCACGCCGGTGGCGCGGCCGAGGCCATCGACGAGTACCAGGTGCCGGATCGCCCGCGAGGCCATCAGCAGCATGGCGTCATACGCGGAGGCCGATTCGGCGATGGTGGCCGGGGCCGGCGTCATGGCGTCGACGATGGGGCCGTCCTGCGCGGCACCGCCGAGCACGACGCGACGCAGCACGTCCGATTGCGTGAAGATGCCGGCCGGTGCGCCATCCGCATCGACGATCAGCACCGAGCCGATGCGCTCGCGGCCCATGGTTTCGAGCACGCTGCGCAGCGGCGCGTCGGTGGGGGCCGTGACCGGCGTGCGCTTGATGAGGCTGCGCAATTCGGTTTCGAGCGACTGCTGCTCGCCCATGCGACGGCTGAAATGCGCCTGCAATTGCAGTTGCGACTGGCGCACCAGCGACGACAGGTAGTGGTTGCAAAAGCGCGCGAAGACCGCGCTGCGTTCGAGCAGCGCATGAAACTCGTCGATCGGCAGGCACAGCACCTCGCCGGCCTCGGCGGCGATGTAGGTCTTGCCGGGCGCGCGGCGGCCGATCAGCGCACCGATCGGAAAGCACTCGCCCGCGGACAGCACGCTACCCTCGTCGGCCGCTCCACCGCCTTGTTCGACGACACGCACGGACGCCTGCAGCACCACCACCATGCAGGTCGCGGCGCCCACTGCCGGGCCGGCCAGCACTTCGCCGGCTGTCACCGGCCGTCGCGTCAATCGCGGCAGCAGCCAGTCGAGGTCTTCGGCATCGAGCGCGTCGAAGGGCGGATAGGCAGCGATGAAGGCGCGAATGTCGTCGAGGGTCATGGTGAGTATCGCGGTCAGTGGATCAAGCGGGCGATTCTAATGCTGCAACGCACCAAATCGCCAGTGCGCCGTGCCACCACGACTGTAGTTTCAAAACGGCCGCGTGGAAAGCGGCACACCGGGCGTGCTCGGCACGCGTGTCACCGCAGGCTCATGCTACTCTTGCGCCGGTTCCGCCCTTTCGCGACCGGGCAACGCGCGCGACCGGTTTCGCAGTCTTGCGTGCCGTCGCGCCGGCGCCGGCCTTGGGTTTGGCGACAACCCGCGCCCTTGTGTTCGCCGCCACCGACTTGCCCGCCCGCGCCGCCAGGGCCAGCGCGCGCACACGTGCGATGTCCTCGTCGGCAAACACGCCGTTGACACCGGAGATCGCCGCCAGCTTCATGCCGTGCTTGAGGCCGAGCCGGTAGATTTCGCGCACCTTTTCCCATTCGATGTTGCGACCGACGGTGAAATTCTCGAACCGCCCTTCGAGCGCCAGCACAATCGTTTCGGCAAGACACGCGTAGGCCACGTTCTTCGGCAGGCCGATGTTCTTCATCTTCACTTCGCCGGGCAGCAGGATCTCGCCCGACTCGATGACCAGCACGTCCGGCCGCTTGGCGACTTCGGACGGCGGCAGATCGAGCGGACGCGCAACATCGGTGATGACGCAACCGGGTTTGACCTGCAAGATGTCCAGCACCTTCTTGCCGGCACCTGATGTCGCGGTGACGATCATGTCCATCGCGCCGATGGACTTGTCGGCACGCGCCGCGAGTTCCAGACGGGCATCCGGCGTTTCTTGCAGGATCGACTCCTTGAGCGCGAGCAGCTTGGCGGTTTCCGGCGAAACCAGATGGACCTCGTGCGCCACCTTCGCCAGGAGCCGCGCGCAGACCGACCCGATGGCCCCGGTGGCGCCGACCACCATGGCGTTGAAAGCAACCTTGTGGCCCTTCTTCACCGGAACCAGGTTCAGCCGCAGCATGGCGTCGTGCGCCGCCCACAAGGCGCCGGAGGCGCTGTAGCTGTTGCCGGTGGTGATCGGCAGCGGCGCGCGCTTGGCGACCGTCAGGCCGGCGTCGCCGACCACCTTGGTGAAGGCGCCCAGGCCCATGATCTGCGCCCCCAGCCGGCGCGCCATGCGCGCCGCCGCGAGCAGGCGGCGGTAAGTAAATTCAGGGTTGTGGCGCATGATTTCGCGCGGCGTGCCACCCACCGAGATCAGCCAGCCCTCGGCGGCCACGCCGGTCGGCGACTCGATGCCGGACACGTGCGAATAGACGAACGGCGGGGCATATGCCATGGCCCTTTCGAGCGAGTTCATCAGTACCGGCGGCGAAATCTGCGACAGTATCTCGACCGGCCTGATCTTCTTGAAGTATTCCTGCGACAGCGGGTGGATGACAAAGGCAAAACGGTTGACGCGCCGGTAGCCGCCGGGAAAGATCACGCGCGGTTCCTGACTTCGGCCGGCGAGGATATCGACGTAGTCGTCGTCGAGGAGATCGCCCGGATCGACTCCGCGGGCAGCAACGATCATGGCATCGAGCAGGCTGGGATCGATGACGTGGCCTTCGATCGCCGGCGCCGCATCGACCACCATCTGCACGCCCTTGTCGCGGAAGGCGGCGACACGCTCGGCGTTGACGGTCGAGGTCACGATGGTCTTGCCGCCCAGTTCCTCGATGCCGAAATCATCGAGTACATGCACCGGCGCCACGATCACGGTGGCCTTCTGCATCGCCCGCCGCAGAATGAAGCGCCGCCATTCGGCCAACGCGCTCGAGCGCATTACCCCCTGCGGCGTCCATTGGCTGACGTAATGGGCGCCGCGCGTGTATGTCTCCAGCGCATCGAGGCTGGTCAGCAGCTTAGGCACGCCCAGATCCAGCAGCGGATCGGCGAACATCAGATTGGGTGTGTATTCGGCCAGCGTTTGCGCCAGCTTGATGTTGCGCGCACCGCAGAAGAACAGCACGGTGGCATTGTTGAAGTAGCCGGGCTGCGCGGTCTGCACATGACGCACCGCCCATTCGAGCAGGATCTCGCCCAGTCGCCCGCCGGCGGTCGCCGGCACACGGGAAACGCAGCGCAGCAGGCGCAGGCTGTCTTCGTCGCGGTAGCGTTCGTTGCCGACCGCGTAGTACTCGCGCGCCAGCCCCAGGCCGACGGCATCGCAATGACGCTCCCAGTGCGCAAGCAGCCGCTGGGCGCGCGCAGAGTCACCGTCCGCCCCTACGCGGCGCACATGCAGCCGTTCGCCAAGGAAGTCGAGACCGAATTCGAAGTCCTGTTCGTGATTGCCAAGGCTGAGACCGACGACGCGTTTCATGATGACGCCCGAGACAAGGGTAGATGCCCGATTCTAGGAACGCGCGCGACCACCCGCCTTGACCTCGGTCAGAGGCTGCCTGTTGCGGGCCATCCCGATCGTCTTGGCGGCGCAAAAGCAAACGCCCCGCACGGTTTCCCGCGCGGGGCGTTGCTCAGCAGGAAGGTGGGCAACGGGAGGAAACCTGGGTTTCCTCCTGTTCCTTCAGGGGGACATGAAATCGACGCAGTCGATTACATGTCCATGCCCATGCCGCCCATGCCACCCATGCCGCCCATGCCGCCACCCATGCCGCCCATGCCGCCGGCCGGCTTGTCTTCGACCAGCTCGGCCACCATGCAGTCGGTGGTGAGCATCAGGCCGGCAACCGATGCGGCGTTCTGCAGCGCGGTGCGCGTGACCTTGGTCGGGTCGAGCACGCCCATCGCCACCATGTCGCCGTATTCGCCGGTCGCGGCGTTGTAGCCGAAGTTGCCTTTGCCTTCGAGCACCTTGTTGACGACCACGCTGGGCTCGTCGCCGGTGTTGGCGACGATCTCGCGGATCGGCTGCTCGAGGGCGCGCATGACGATCTTCACGCCGGCGTCCTGGTCGTGGTTGTCGCCCTTGACCGACACGACAGCGCGGGCGCGCAGCAGCGCGACGCCGCCGCCGGCGACGATGCCTTCCTCAACGGCGGCACGCGTGGCGTGCAGCGCATCTTCGACGCGGGCCTTCTTTTCCTTCATTTCGACTTCGGTGGCGGCACCGACCTTGATCAGCGCCACGCCGCCAGCCAGCTTGGCCACGCGCTCTTGCAGCTTTTCCTTGTCGTAGTCGCTGGTGGCTTCCTCGATCTGGGCGCGGATCTGCGCCACGCGCGCCTTGATGGCATCTTCCGAGCCGGCGCCGTCGATGATGGTGGTGTTTTCCTTGGCGACCTCGATCTTCTTGGCCTGGCCCAGATCGTTCAGGGTAGCCTTTTCGAGCGACAGGCCGACTTCCTCGGCGATCACGGTGCCGCCGGTGAGGATGGCGATGTCTTCGAGCATGGCCTTGCGACGATCACCGAAGCCCGGGGCCTTGACCGCAACGGTCTTCAGGATGCCACGGATGTTGTTCACGACCAGGGTGGCCAGCGCTTCGCCATCGACGTCTTCAGCGATGATCAGCAGCGGACGGGAAGCCTTGGCAACTTGTTCCAGCACCGGCAGCAGGTCACGGATGTTGGAGATCTTCTTGTCGAAGAGCAGGACGAACGGGTTGTCGAGCAGGGCGATCTGCTTGTCCGGATTGTTGATGAAGTACGGGGACAGGTAGCCGCGGTCGAACTGCATGCCTTCGACGACGTCGAGTTCGTTGGCCAGGGACTTGCCGTCTTCAACGGTGATGACGCCTTCCTTGCCGACCTTTTCCATGGCTTCGGCAATGATGTCGCCGATCGAGGAATCGGAGTTGGCGGAGATGGAGCCAACCTGGGCGATTTCCTTGGTCGTGGTGCACGGCTTGGAAATGGCCTTCAGTTCTTCGATGGTGACGGCGACAGCCTTGTCGATGCCGCGCTTGAGGTCCATCGGGTTCATGCCGGCGGCGACGTACTTCATGCCTTCGCGGACGATGGCCTGGGCCAGCACGGTAGCGGTGGTGGTGCCGTCACCGGCGATGTCGGAGGTCTTGGAAGCGACTTCCTTGACCATCTGGGCGCCCATGTTGGCGAACTTGTCCTTCAGTTCGATTTCCTTGGCGACGGAAACGCCGTCCTTGGTGACGGTCGGGCC
>JBGARB010000060.1:0-15505 GCA_044230495.1 Rhodocyclaceae bacterium | reverse complement strand
GGCGACATGCTCTACCTGCCGCCGGACTGGGCGCACGACGGTATTGCCGACGGCGATTGCATGACGTGGTCGGTCGGCTTTCGCACGGCGCCCGCCGACGAACTGGCCGCCCAGTTCCTCGGTTTTCTTCAGGATCACCTGTCCGATCTTTGTCGGCTCGAGGGCCGCTACGCCGACCCCGACCTGAAGCGCCCGCGCCACGCCGGCGAAATCGACCGCGCGATGATCGCGCGCACGCGCCGGCTGCTGGAAGGCCTGCGCTGGGACGACACGACGCTGCGCGATTTTCTCGGTGTTTCGCTGACCGAACCGAAGCCGCACGTATTCTTTACGCCGCCGTCGCCGGCGCTTGGCATGGCGGCGTTCGCGCGGACAGTGGCACGCAATGGCGTTGAGCTCGACCCGCGCTCGCGGCTGCTCTTTGCGCAGGACCGGGTGTTCCTCAATGGCGAGCTCGAGGATGTCGCGCCGGCTGACCTGCCTGCAGTCATCCGTCTGGCCGATGCTCGCCGACTGCCGCCCGAACCGATCGAGGAATCGTTGCGGGCGCTGCTGCACGAATGGTATCGTTGCGGCTTCATCCACCCAGCGAATGCAACATGAGCGAGAACGCCTACGCGCTCAGCCGAACCGGCAACGAACCCTTCGATACCGAAAGCGCATACCGTGCCGCACTCGACGAAGTGCTCGAACGCGCCGACCGTTTGGTGTACATCTTCGACCGTGATCTGGTGCGCATGCAACTGGACAGCGCCGGGCGATGCGCGGCCCTGCGCCGCTTCCTGGCCGGCGGACTCGGTGTTCGCGAATTGCGCATCGTGATACACGATCCGGCGCCGCTGACTTTGCGCATGCCGCGTTTGACGGCCCTGCTGCGGCAGTTCGAGCACCGCATCGGCGTGAGGCTGGCGCCGGACGAATGCCGCCATCTTGCAGACTGCCACCTGCTGGCAGATGGTCTGCATGGCGTGCGACGCTTCCACGCCGACTGGCCGCGCGGTGTCTGCGTGCTCGACGACGCTGACGAAATCGCCGCCTGGTGGGGACGCTACGACGAGTTGTGGGGCCTGTCGAGCCCGCTGTCGCTGGTGACAACCACCGGCCTGGCGTGAGTCAGATGACTTCCCGCCAGTCCAGTCCGGCATCCTGATCGGCCACGCCGATCCAGTCGGCATCGCACGCCAATGCCCGCGCCAAGGCGGCGCGGGCAAGTTCCGGCCGGTTGTTTTCCGTCGACAAATGGGCGGCGATGACATGCTGCAGCCGCGATGGTCGTGGCATCGCGGCCAGCAGCCCGGCGGCCGCCTCGTTTTCGAGATGGCCCCAGCCGCCGGCGATACGCGCCTTGAGCGCGGGCGGATAACGGCCGCTGGCGAGCAAGTGCGCATCGTGGTTGCATTCGAGCACCAGCGCGTCGCATTGTCCGAAAGACTCGCGCATGTGCGCGCTGACGTGGCCGGCGTCGGTCAGAATCCCCAGCCGCACCGCGCCATTGCCAAGGACGAACTGCACGGGTTCGCGGGCATCATGGGGCACGGTGCACGGCATGATCTCCACGTCGCCGATCGAAAATGCCTGTTCGGGCATGATCTCGCGCAATTGCCCGGCAGGCGCGGTATCGCGCATGGCAGCGCGCGTGCCGGCTGTCAGGTGGACGGACCAGCCGAATCGCCTTGCGCAGGCCATGGCACCACCCACGTGGTCGACATGTTCGTGCGTAACGACCACTGCCGCGATGCTGCCGGCCTCCAAGCCGAGACGCTGCAAGCGGCGCGCGGTTTCGCGTGGCCCGAAGCCGCAATCAACCAATACGGTGGTAGTGCCGGCACGGACAACCCAGGCATTGCCCGAGCTGCCGCTGCCGAGAGCGGCAAAGCGCATGGGTTCAGTGCCGCGTGGCGGGCGGGAAGCGCCGTGTCACCACGACTGTAGTTTCAAAACACAAACGCCCCGCGACGGAGGTCGCGGGGCGTTGCGGGAGGTACGTCTCAATGCTTGCCGCGCATGCGCTCGCCGACAAGGAAGGCAGCGAGTGCCGGCAGCAGCAGGATCGCGCCGAACATGTTCACCAGGAACATGAAGGCGAGCAGCAAGCCCATGTCGGCCTGGAACTTCAGATCCGACCACAGCCAGGTGATGACCGAGATGGTCATCGTCACGGCCGTAAACACCGATGCCGTGCCGCGCTGCTTGAGCGCCGAGACGAAGGCGTCGCGCAGGCACATGCCTGTGTCGGCGATTTCGTGCTTCATGCGCTCGAAGAGATAGATGCCGTAGTCGACCCCGACCCCGACGCCCAGCGCGACGACAGGCAAGGTGTTCACCTTGAGGCCGATGTCGAGCATGGTCATCACGGCGTTGCACAGGATGGTGACGAGGCCGAGCGGCAGGATGATGCACAACGTGACCATGATCGAGCGGAACTCGAGCAGACAGAGCAGTGTCACCGACGCGAACAGTGCGAGGTTGACCCACTTGTCTGCGGCATGCACGGCTTCGTTGGTGGCGGCCATGACGCCGACGTTGCCGGATGCCAGACGGAAGGTGAACTCGTCCGTGTCGTTCTTCTCCTTGAAGAGCTTGATCTGGTCGATGATGTGGCTGATGGTCGTGGCCTGGTGATCGCTGGTGAAGATCGACACGGGCAGCGACGAACACGTCGAGTTCATGAACTCCGGCCCGAAGCGCGTGGCGAAGCTGGTGCCCTGCGCGATCTGGGCCGTTTCCTCGGGCAACATCCGCCACTTGATCGCGGTTTCCGCGTAGTTCTGCGTCGTCAGCTTGACGAATCCGGCGATGCTGCGCACGGTCGCCACGCCATCGACCTGACGGATCGCCGTCTCGAACTCCTCAAGCTTGTCCATCACCTCGCGCTGCACGCATGGGGACTCCTTGCTCTTGTGCTCCGCGATCACCTGCAACAGGTCGACACCAAGCGCAAAATCCTTGGTAATGACCACGACGTCCTGGTTGTAGCGCGATTTGGCATGCAGTTCGGGCACGCCCTCGCCCAGATCGCCGATCTTGAGCCCGGCGGCCTTGTACCAGCCGAAGCCCAGCAGCACCAGCGCAATGGCGACGGCAACCGTGGCCATCTTCTTTTCGGCCAGTGCGCCAATGCGCTCCCACAACCAGAAGCCGGCGGTCTCGCGTCCCTTGAGGTCGCGCGCCGGATCCTTGAAGCGCAGGTAGGAGAGCAGGATCGGCAGCAGCATCTTGTTGGTGACGATCATCACCGAGACGCCGATGGTGGCGGTGATGGCGAGCTCGTGCACCATTTCGATTTCGACGAAGCCGATCACCATGAAACCGAGCGCGTTGGCCACCAGCGCCATCGCACCGGGAATGAAGAGCTTCTGTACGCAAAGGCGCGAGGCCGTAATGCCATCGTGTCCCTCGATGGTTTCCAGCTTCCATGCACTCGTCATCTGCACGGCATGCGAGACGCCGATCGAAAATATCAGGAATGGCACCAATATCGACATCGGGTCGAGGCCGAGTCCGAAAATCGGCAGCAGACCGAGCAACCAGATCACCGGCACGACGGCGCAGATGATCGCCAGCGCCGTGATGATGGCCGATCCGGAATACCAGTAAAGCAAGAGGGTGGTGATGACGAATGCGACGGCAAAGAACACCAGCACCCCGGCGGCGCCGCTGGCGATATCGCCGACCGCCTTGGCAAAACCGATGATATGGACGGTGAACTTGTCGTCCTCGTATTTCTGGCGGATCGCCTCGAGCTTGCCGGCAACGGCCTGCAGGTCCAACCGCTTCCCGGTCTCCGGGTCGTTGTCCTGCAAGGTGGCGACGACCATTGCGGCGCTCATGTCGCGCGCGACGATCCGGCCTACCCAATCCGACTTCAGGACGTTGGTCTTGACTCTGGCGAGCTGTTCGTCGGTGCCCTGGAAATCCGACGAGATGATCACATCGCCCGTGAAGCCATCTTCGACGACTTCGGTGTAGCGCACGCTGGATGCGAACAGCGATTGCACCTTGCTGCGTTCGACGCCGTTGAGGTAGAAGACTTCGTCATGGATGGCGCGCAACTTGTCCATGAAGGGCTTCGTGTAGATGTCGCCGTTCTTCGCTTTCAATGACACCAGCACCTTGTTCGCACCGCCGAACGTGTCGGCGTAGTCGAGGAAGGTCGACATGTACGGATGCTTGAGCGGGATCATCTTGGTGAACGCCGCCTGCACCGACAAGCGGGTCGCCATGAAACCGAGGACGATCGTGATCAGGATGAACAGGATCAGCAGCGGCTTGCGATAGTGGAACAGCCAGAAGGTCAGCTTGCCGACCCAGTTTTCCTCGAAGGACTGTGCCTTGAACTCTTCCGGCTCGTCGGCGGGCGTGGGGGTGGTGCTCATGTGTGTGCTCCTCCGGATGTCACTATTGTTGTGTGTCGCGCGCCGGCATCACTTGCCGATGAGTTTCGGGTCGAGTTTTGACGCGCCGGCCTCACCGACGACGATCAGGTCACCCTTGGCGCTTTGGACCACGGTCGAAAGCCCTGCACCGCGGGGTGACATCGCGACGGTGAATGACTTTCCGTCGTCTCGCGACGTGGCCACCATGCCGACATTGCCCACCAGCACGATGCTGCCATCATCAAGCACCTGCCCGCCATTGATACCGATCTTGTTGGGTATCGGAATCTGCGTCCACGTCTTGCCGGCATCTTCGCTGCGCCAGATGTTGCCGCGCATGCCGAAGGCCACCAGTGCGCCGTTCTTCGTCGTCAGCGCGCCGAAGAACGAGCCGACGTAGGGAGACTGCAGCCGTTCCCATGTCGCGCCCTTGTCCTTGCTGCGCGCCAGGTTGCCCGACTCGGCGGCCAGGAACCAGATATCGCCGACCTGCACCAGTCCCATGATGTGCCGGTCGAAATCCGCATCGACCACGCTATGGCGCTGCCACGTCTTGCCCGCGTCGGTCGACCGCAGGAAGAGGCCGAACGCCCCGTAGGCGACGAAATCCTGAGCGCCGGCATAGGTCAGGCCGAGCAGCGAGTCGCGGCCCGCGTCGGCGACTTCGATCTGCTTCCAGGTGCTGCCCGCATCTTCCGTCCGCACCACCGAGCCGCCATGACCGACGGCGATGCCCACCTTGTCGTCAAGAAACGCGACGGTGGTCAGCGTGCGCGTGACAGGCGTGCGCACGGCTTTCCACGTCGCGCCGTCGTCATCGGAGATCAGCGCGATGCCTCGCTCGCCGACACTGACCAGCCGCTTGCCCGCCCGGGCAAGACCGATCTGGATCACCTTGTCGGCGCGGATCGGCGAGGCCTCGACAACCTTGGCAACGTCACTTGCGGACACCGGTGTCGCGACAACGGCCAACGCAATGCCTGCGGTCAGCGCAGTACAGCGCGCTGCCAACCACAATGGGGTGCGCTTGTTCACTTCGTCTCCTCCTTCGTTGTCGCCGTGCCGGGTTGAAAATCGGCCAGCCGATTCGTTATGCCGAAGCGCCTCCGGGTCGGTGTCTCGAAATCGACGCCGCCGACCAAGTATGCCCCGTTGCTCAGATCGTGCCAGATATTAACCGCATACCAAGGCACCATCGCATCGTAGTACTGGACCAGGCCGTGCATCGCGACCCGCCACAGTTTGCCGCGGCCGTCGTACACGTCCTCGACGAGCACGCTCCAGCTGTCTTCGTCGATGTAGAACACGCGCTTGCCGTAAAGATGCCGCATGCCAGGCTTCAGCGTTGCCTCGACGACCCACACGCGGTGCAATTCGAAGCGCATGAAATCCGGCTTGATCGAGTGTGCGCCGAACACATGCTCGGCCCGCAGCCGCTTGTCGAAGAGGTCGTAGGTGTTGTACGGCACCACCAGCTCCTGCTTGCCCACGAGCTTCCAGTCGTAGCGATTCAATGGGCCGGCAAAGGCGTCATGCTGGTCCCGCGTGCGCAGGGAGTCGGTACCGTCGGGCACATCGTCGTAACCCGGCGTGGTCAGGCGGCGAACGCGCTTCTGCGCCGTTTCCACCCACCAGTTGCGGGAATCTTCGCTGGCATCGATCGTCTCATGAACGAACACCCTGGTGCCGGCCATGGTCGGCGGCGCCGAGAAGGCAGCCCGCACGAAGATGATGCCCGCTGCAGTCGGCGTCGACAGCCCGATGTTCTCGACGTGGCGCTCGTTGTAGCCAACGCGCTGAACGATGCGGTGATCGCGCACCGGGTACCAGATTTCGTCGTGCTCGCCGCTGCCGCCGCGATAGCGCAGACGATGGTTCCACATGACCTCCAGGCCGGTCTTGGGTTGCGGAAAGGGAATGGTGGAGACCGTCCGTCCCGTCAGCGAATCCCCGGACACCGCAATGCCCGGCGCCTCCTTGCGGGCTGCCGCCACGACGGCGTCGGGCAACACGGCCGTGCGCCGGGTCGGAAACAGCGGCAGGTAGTAGTCGGGCGACGCGGCCAGCAAGGCCTGCGTGCCAGGCGAGAGCTTGGCGCGCCATGCGTCCAGGTTCGCCGAGTTGATCCGTGCGATCGGCTGGTCGGATGGGAAGGGATCGATGTAGGGTCGGTCGGGCGTCCAGGCACGCGGAGGACGGACGAGCCCCCCCTCCCACGCCGGGATCGTACCGTCCGCGTTGGCACCCAATTCGGCGCCTACGGGTGTCAGCCCGGGTGCCGGCCATCCTTTCACATCCTGGGCCATTGCACTCGACCCGACGGCAGTCATTGCCATGAAAGCTGCCGCGAATCCCCGATTGCGCAGGTGCCGCATCGCCATCGCGATACGCCATGCGCCGGACGAACGCCATGTGGTCACTGCAATCTCCCTGCCATTGAGTTGCGCTGCCCGACGCCGGCCGCCGGGCCTCATGGACTATTCTTGCAGATATTGCCGCGTGCGCGGCGACGGGTCTTTGGGGCTGTCGCGCCAAAAAAAAACGCGAGGCTAGCCTCGCGTTCCTCTTTCGCACGAGCATGCCTCAGGTCAGAGGCGTTCCCAGATCGTGGTGATGCCTTGGCCGCCGCCGATGCACATCGTGGCCATCGCGTACTTGCCGTTGATGCGGGCCAGTTCGTAGAGGGCCTTGGTGATGATGACCGAGCCCGAGGCGCCGACCGGGTGGCCCAGCGCGATGGCGCCGCCGTTCGGATTGGTCTTGGCCATGTCCAGGCCCAGTCCTTGCGCCACAGCCAAGCTTTGCGCGGCGAAGGCCTCATTGGATTCGACGACGTCCATCTGTGCCAGCGACAGTCCGGCCTTCGACAACGCGACCTGCGACGAAGGCACCGGGCCGTAGCCCATGATCTCGTTGGGCACGCCGGCGATGCCCCAGGACACCAGCCGTGCCATCGGCTTGTGCCCCGCGGCAGCGGCCTTCGCGGCGTCGGCCAGCACCAGGAAGGCTGCACCGTCGTTGATGCCCGACGCGTTGCCGGCCGTCACCGTGCCGTCCTTCTTGAACGCCGGCTTCATCTTGGCCAGCGTTTCCAGGGTCGTGTTGGCCTTCGGGTGCTCGTCGGTATCGACCACGACGTCGCCCTTGCGGGTCTGCAGCGTGATCGGCACGATCTGCGATCTGAAGCGGCCCTCGGCAATCGCGGCAACGGCCCGGCGTTGCGACTCGACCGCGAAGGCGTCCTGCGCCTCGCGCGTGATGCCGTACTTCTCGGCGAGATTCTCCGCCGTGATGCCCATGTGGCCGACGCCGAACGGGTCGGTCAGCGCCGCAACCATGGCATCGATTATCTTCGAGTCGCCCATGCGCGCACCGTTGCGCATTTGCGTCGACAGGTAGGCACCGCGCGACATCACTTCGACGCCGCCGGCCACTGCGAAATCGGCATCGCCGAGCAGGATGGCGTGTGCGGCGCTGACGACGGCCTGTTGGGCCGAGCCGCACAAGCGATTGACGGCCACCGCCACCGAAGTCATCGGCAGTCCGCCCTGAATGCTGGCCACGCGGGCCACGTACCCGTAGCGCGATTCGGTCGGAATGACATTGCCCACGGCAGCGAAGCTCACCGCCTGCGGGTCGACGCCCGACCGGGCCACCGCCTCCTTGATGACCAGACCGCCCAGTTCACAA
Source organism: Rhodocyclaceae bacterium (assembly GCA_044230495.1). Lineage (GTDB taxonomy): Bacteria > Pseudomonadota > Gammaproteobacteria > Burkholderiales > Rhodocyclaceae > JADJEF01. The sequence continues at coordinate 7,439 of JBGARB010000060.1, read as the reverse complement.
GGCTCGAGACTGGAGAGCACGCCACCGAAGCTGCCCACCGCCGACCGAACCGCACTCAACACCACGACATCAGATCTGCCCGCCATTGCCTTGCCTCCTGGAAGTTGCATGCAAAGGGCCGTCGGCAACGCCGCCGCCGGCCAGATTGAAACCGTCAAATTAGCGCGAACCGCTGACTTCTGGCTGACTCGCGACAAGCAGCATCTGCATGCTGCGCAGCATCGCCGCGGTCGCACCCCAGATGTGGTAGCCCTGCCAGGGCATCGACCAATAATGCCGTGTCTTGCCGGCATACTCGATGTCGTGGCGCTGGTGGTTGCCCGCATCCATGAGAAAGGTCAGCGGCGGCTCGAATACCTCGGCCACTTCGAAGTCGTCCGGTGCCAGTTCGAACGGTGGGCGCACCAGCCCGACCACTGGCGTGACCAGAAAGCCGGTGATGGTCACGAACAGCGGCAGACGACCTATCAACTCGACGTGCACGGGGTCGAGGCCGATTTCCTCGCGCGCCTCGCGCAGCGCCGTCGCCTCGGGAGAAGCATCGTCGCGTTCACGGCGCCCGCCGGGAAAGCTGACCTGCCCCGCATGGTCCCGCAAGTGCGCCGTGCGCTGCGTGAGCAGCACCGTCGGCGTCTCGTGCAGGACGATCGGCACCAGCACGGCGGCCTCGACCAGCGGGCCCTCGGGGACATAGCCGTAATCGCCGTCGGGCAGTCCCGCCGGCACATGCGGCAGGCGCTCGCGCAGGCGGTCGAGCAACGCCTGCGTCATCCGCTCAATCCCTGAAGTTGCCGTACTGCAAGGGGAAGTCGGTCACCGACTTTTTCACCAGCGCGATGCATTCCTGCAGCACATCACGCTTGGCGCCGGTGACGCGCACCGCATCGCCCTGGATGCTGGCCTGCACCTTGAGTTTGCTGTCCTTGACCATGCGGACGATCTTCTTCGCCAGCTCGGCGTCGATGCCGACCTTGATCTTCAGTTCCTGCTTCGCCTTGTTGCCGGATATCGTCTGCACGCTGCCGGCATCGAGCCGCTTTGTGCTCTCGCGTTCCTTCTTCTCCATCTCCGGGAACAGGATGTCCTTCACCTGGCCAAGCTGGAACTCCGAGTCGCCCCAGACGGTGATGGCCTTGTTCTTCTCGTCGAGCTCGACCCTGGCCGAGGTGCCCTTGAAGTCGTAGCGATTGCCGATGTGACGTCCGGCGACGTCGATGGCGTTTTTCAGCGCCACCATGTCCGTTTCGGAAGTGATGTCGAACGACGGCATGGCGCGCTCATCCGAAATGACACACGTAGTGGTATGGCTCGCCGCTGACTTCGATCTCGAACGACGAATTGCCCGGTACGGCGAAGCGCTCGCCGGCGTGCTGCCAGTCGCCACCGGCGAGCCGGTAGCGGCAGGTCCCGGCGACGGTCTCCATGATTTCCGGGGCGCCCGTGTTGAAAGTCAGCGTCGACGGCAGGATGACGCCGACGCTCTTCTTCGTGCCGTCGGCCAGCACGATGCCGTGGCTGACGCAACGGCCGTCGAAATAGACATTGGCCTTCTTGATCACCGCGACGTCGCGGAATTGAGAGTTGTCGCTCATTTGATTCCCCATGCCAACTGGATGATGAACTTGGCCACGAAGCCGAGCATGCCGAAGGCGAGCACGAAGAACAGCACGAAGGTGCCGAGCTTGCCGGCCTTGGACTTCCAGGCCAGCTCGCCGATGATGAACAGCATGTAGAGCATGAACGCGGCGACCCCGAAGGTCATGCCGAATTCAGCGATCTGTTCTTCCGACAAGCCGAACATGTCTCGAAACTACAGTGGTGGCGGGACGGCGCTTTGCGGCACACCGTCCGCCGATGCCGCTATTTTGCCGTGCGACGGGATGCTTTGGCGCGATTGCCGGCGATGCGCATGCGCAATGCGTTGAGACGGATGAAGCCGTGGGCGTCCTTCTGGTCGTAGGCGCCGGCGTCGTCCTCGAAGGTCGCGATGCTCGAATCGAACAGCGAATCGGTCTTCGAATCGCGGCCCACCACGATCACGTTGCCCTTGTAGAGCTTGACGCGCACCCAGCCGTTGACATTCTGCTGGGTGTGGTCGATCAAGGTCTGCAACGCCATGCGTTCCGGGCTCCACCAGTAGCCGTTGTAGATCAGGCTGGCGTAACGCGGCATCAGGTCGTCCTTGAGATGCGCCACCTCGCGGTCCAGGCAGATCGACTCGATGGCACGGTGCGCGCGCAGCAGGATCGCGCCGCCGGGCGTTTCGTAGCAGCCGCGCGATTTCATGCCGACGTAGCGGTTCTCGACGAGGTCGAGGCGGCCGATGCCATGGCGCCCGCCGAGCGCATTCAGGTGCGTGAGCAGCACGTGCGACTTCATGCGCTCGCCGTTGAGCGCCACAGGATCACCTTGGCGGAACTCGATGTCCAGATACTCAGCCTTGTTCGGCGCCTTCTCCGGCGACACCGTCCAGCGCCACATCGATTCCTCTGCCTCGGCCGACGGGTCCTCCAGATGTCGGCCTTCGTAGGAAATGTGCAGCAGGTTGGCATCCATCGAATAAGGCGAACCGCCCTTCTTGTGTTTCATGTCGATCGGGATGCCATGCGTCTGGGCATAGGCCATCAGCTTCTCGCGCGAGAGCAGATCCCATTCGCGCCACGGCGCGATGACCTTGACGTTCGGCATCAGCGCGTAGGCACCGAGTTCGAAGCGGACCTGGTCGTTGCCCTTGCCGGTGGCGCCGTGCGAAATGGCGTCGGCACCGGTCTTCCGGGCGATCTCGACGAGGCGCTTGGCGATCAGCGGTCGCGCGATCGACGTGCCGAGCAGGTATTCGCCCTCATACACGGTGTTGCAGCGGAACATCGGAAAGACGAAATCGCTGACGAACTCCTCGCGCAGATCGTCGATGAAGATGTGCTCGGGCTTGATGCCCAGCTTGATCGCCTTGGCGCGCGCCGGTTCGAGTTCCTCGCCCTGGCCGAGATCGGCCGTGAACGTCACGACTTCGCAGCCGTAGGTGTCCTGCAGCCACTTGAGGATCACCGAGGTATCCAGCCCGCCGGAATAGGCGAGCACGACACGCTTGATCTTCTTGGTCGTCTTGCTCATGGATGGCTCCTTGCTATTGCAATGCGTAGGTGGGGCGATCGCGCTCCCCGGCCGAACTCCGATCGAGCGGACCGCGATAGCGTCGCCGGGTGGATCGATGGTCGGCCCTTCATTCGATTCTTCCCAGCAGCAGGAATTCGATCAGCGCCTTCTGCACGTGCAGCCGGTTTTCGGCCTCGTCCCAGACCACGCTGTGCGGACCGTCGATCACGTCCGCGGCGACTTCCTCGCCACGATGCGCCGGCAGGCAGTGCATGAACAGCGAGTCGGGCTTCGCCAGCGCCATCATCGGGCCGGTCACCTGCCAGTCGTTGAACGCCGCACGACGAACCGCATCCTCGGCTTCGAAGCCCATCGACGTCCACACGTCGGTATTGACGAGGTCGGCGCCCTTGCACGCGTCGTGAGGGTCGGCGAACCACGTCCAATGGCCGTCGGCGACCTTGCCGGCCACCGCGGCGTCGGGCGCGTATCCGGCCGGCGTCGAGACGTTCAGATGGAATCCCAGCACGCCCGCCGCCTGCATCCACGTGTAACACATGTTGTTGGCATCGCCGATCCATGCCACCGTGCGCCCGCGGATCGGACCGCGGTGCTCGATGTAGGTATGGATGTCGGCGAGGACCTGACAGGGATGGAACTCGTTCGTCAGCCCATTGATCACGGGCACGCGGGAACTCTTCGCGAAACGCTCGAGGATCGCCTGCTGATACGTGCGGATCATCACGACATCGCTCATCCGCGAGATCACCTGCGCGGCATCCTCGACGGGTTCGCCGCGACCCAGCTGCGAATCGCGCGTGTTGATGTAGATGGCGGAGCCGCCCATCTGGTGCATGCCGGCCTCGAAGGACAGACGCGTCCGCGTGCTCGCCTTCTCGAAGATCATGACCAGTGTGCGGTCCTGCAGCGGCCAGTAGCGTTCGTAGGCCTTGAAGCGCGCCTTGATGCGGCTGGTGCGCGCAAAGAGGTACTCCAGCTCGTCCGCCGCAAGGTCGGCGAAGGTCAGGAAGTGCCTGGGCGAGTTCATGGCGCTGTCCCCAGAAACTCGCGAACCACGTCGCACAGCAAGGCCACGACGCGATCGCCCTCGGCGTCCGACATCACTAACGGCGGCAACAACCTCACCACGCGCTCGGCGGTGACATTGACCAGCAAGCCGCGCGCAAGCGCCAGCGTGACGATTGCGGCGCATGCGCGGTCAAGCTCGACGCCGATCATCAAGCCGTGTCCACGGACTTCGCGCACACCTGGCACGCCAGCCAGGCTCGCCGACAGGCCGTCGCGGATGCGCGCGCCCAGCGACTCGGCGCGGGCCAGCAAGCCGCTACTTTCGACGATGTCCAGCGTCGCCAGGCCGGCGCGACACGCCAGCGGATTGCCACCGAAGGTCGAGCCATGATTGCCGGGCGCGAACAATCCGGCCGCCCGACCGGCGGTGAGGCAGGCACCGATCGGCACGCCGGAGCCGAGCCCCTTGGCGAGCGTCATCACATCCGGAACGATGCCGGCATGCTGATGCGCAAACCAGCGACCGGTGCGCCCGATGCCGCATTGCACTTCGTCGAACATCAGCAGCCACTGCTTGGCATCGCACAGCGCGCGCAATTCGCGCATGAACTCGGCCGGTGCGGCACGGATGCCGCCTTCGCCCTGCACCGGTTCCATCAGCACGGCCACTGCGTTGGCATTCGTATCGGCGATCTGCCGGATGGCCGCGATATCGCAATAGGGCACGCGCAGGAAGCCTGTTACCAGCGGCTCGAAGCCGGCCTGTACCTTGCGGTTCCCGGTGGCCGAAAGCGTCGCCAGCGTGCGGCCGTGGAACGCTTGTTCCATGACGATGATGGCAGGCTGCGCGACCTCGCGCTTGTGACCGTACAGACGCGCCAGCTTGATCGCCGCTTCATTCGCCTCGCACCCCGAATTGGCAAAGAAGACTTCACTCATTGCCGATATGCCCGCCAGGCGGTCGGCCAGCGCTTCTGCCTCGGCGATGCCATAGACGTTCGACACGTGGATCAGGCGCCCGGCCTGCTCGGCCAGTGCGGCGACGAATTCAGGATGGCCGTGGCCTAACGTATTCACCGCGATGCCGGCAAGCGCATCGAGGTAGATGCGCCCCTCGGTGTCGGTCAATTCGCAACCGCGGCCTGCCGTGAAAGTCACCGGCAGTCGTGCATACGTATTCATCAGATGCGGCATGGATTGGCTCCGCGAGGCGTCGGCCCTTCAGCAAAAAAAACGACGGCGGCCGGAAGTCATCACGGCCGCCGTGGATACTGAAGGAATCTTAGTTCAAAAATATTGCACTGTGTAGTGCACCGCGCCCCGCGACATCAAGCCGACTGTGCCGTGTGCGCCTGGGCCGCATCGGGCATGGCTGGAACGCGCACCGTGCCATGGTGGCACACGCATTCGAGTACTTCACAACGGGGATGAATCTGACGCAGCTTCTTGTGCGCATCTTCGGTATCTCGACCATGGATCATCAGGCGATCGATCACCAAGCCCATGCGGGTCCGGATACGGAAGGCATACTTCGTTACCTGAACCGGTCGCATGCGAACTCCCCTGTTTTCAAGTAGTTTGCGCAAGTATATGCAGTCGATTCCGCAAATTCAACGTATTTCTTTCAATTTTCAGGGATTTCCAAAATGGCACGCATGAGTCCGCCCGTCGCCACGGGACGTTGCGCCTGGTGCGGCACCGACCCGTTGTACGTCGCCTACCACGACACGGAATGGGGCGTACCCTGCCACGACGATCGCTTGCTGTTCGAGTTCCTCGTGCTCGAAGGCGCGCAGGCCGGATTGTCGTGGATCACTGTATTGCGCAAGCGCGAGCGATACCGTCAGGTGTTCGCCGGTTTCGACGCCGAGCAGGTCGCCCGTTTCGGCCAGCACGATGTCGATCGTCTGATGGCTGACGCCGGCATCATCCGCAACCGCGCCAAGATCGAATCCGCGATCGACAATGCCCGTGCCACGTGCGCCCTGCACGAGCGCGGCGGCACGCTCGACGCATTGTTCTGGAAGCACGTCGGTGGTCGGCCGCAGGTCAATCGCTGGCGCAGCATGGCCGACGTGCCGGTCACCACGCCGGCCGCGCAAGCGCTGTCGAAGGAGCTCAAGCAACTCGGCTTCCGCTTTGTCGGCCCGACCGTGATCTACGCCCACATGCAGGCTGCCGGCATGGTCAACGACCATCTTGTGGATTGCTTTCGTCACCGGGAGGTCGGCAAGAAGCCATGATCAGCGCAGCAGGCCCAAGCGGGCAGCCTGCGTGGCGGCCTCGGCGCGCGACGAAATGCCCAGCTTCTGATAGATCGACTTGACGTATCCGGCGACCGTGTTGTCGGTCAGGCCCAGATTGCGCGCAACTTCCGCCACGCGCAGACCCTGCGCGATCAACGTCAACACCTCCGATTCGCGCGTCGTCAGCCCCGCATCCTGCGGCGCACTCGCAGGTACGGCACGGAAATGCGCCAGCATCCGCCGTGCGATGGGTGGCGACAGGGCCGGTATGCCGTCGGCCAATTGCCGAAGCTGGCGCACCTGAAGTTCCTCGGGCTGTTCCTTGAGCAGGTAACCCATCGCGCCGGCAGCAAGCGCGGGTAGCACGTGTTCGTCATTGCCGTGCAGTGTCGTGATGACGCACAGCGTCTGCGCACCGTTGCCCGTCAGCAGGCGCAGTACGTCCATGCCGGAACCGTCGGGCAGGCCAAGATCGAGCAGCGCAAGGTCGAAAGCATCCTCGGCAATGGCCGATCCGGCCTCGGCAACCGAGCCGCAGGCATGCACCGCACAACCAGGGAACGCCGCGACGACCATCCGCGCGAGCCATTCGCGCGTGGGTGCCACATCCTCGACGACGATCGCGCGCCTCATTTCATGCCGCCAACGGAATTGCGATGCTCAGGGTCGTGCCACCGGCCTCGGCGCGCCGCCAGCCGACAGTGCCGCCCAGTTCGGCAATGCGCGCACGCAGGTTCGGCAGCCCCAGGCCGGGAACGACGGACTCCGGTTCGAAGCCGCGGCCATCGTCGGTCACCTCCAGTGCGATCCTGACCGGCCCGTCCAGGTGCAAGCGCACGACCACACGGCTTGCACGGGCATGGCGGATGGCATTGGTGACCGCCTCGCGCAGCGCTGCCCGCAGGTGCCCGGCGTGCATTGCCGGCAATACGACGTTCTCCAGGTCGATGTCACCTTCCCAGTCCAGCGTGATACCAGCCGCATCCAGGCGCTCGGATGTCTCGTGTCGCAGATCGGCGAGCCATTCGCCGGCCCGAGTTTCCGCGGCGGCCAGCCCATGGACGATCG
>JBGARB010000059.1:16381-27833 GCA_044230495.1 Rhodocyclaceae bacterium | reverse complement strand
TTCGGCCTGCGTCTGCCGTCCGCTGTGCGGATGGTAGGTATGCCATTGCACCAGCCCGTTGCCGAGCCGTTCCTGGCGTGCGCGGCCGGCGGCGTCTTCTTCGGTCAGTTCCCACAGGGTCAGGGTGTCGCGCTTGATGCGCAGCAGCTCGCCCAGGTCGCCGTACTCGTAGGTGACGGCGTGGCCGGCAAACTACAGTGGTGGTACCACGGCGGTTGGGGCCAGAGGTTGCTCTGTCGTGGCTGTGCAAACTGGGCGCATACAATGGTCATGGCACAATCGACGGACGCAGCCCCTATGGCGCACGTGATCGCCAACCAGGATGGAACCGCGATCCCTCTTGCCGATACAGGATGCCGAGGTGGCCCCTGCCGCCCGTCACCAAAGAAAGGAACACCATGACCACCGTGCAGATCACCTTGCCCGACCAACTGGCCCAGGAAGCGGCCAACGCCGGGCTGCTGGCGCCCGAGATGATCGAGCGCATGCTGCGCGAGGGGCTGCGCGCTGAGCGCATCGAGCGCATGAAGGCCGCACGCGCCGCGCTGGCGACCGAGCCGCTGGCGCCGATGACGCCTGAGGAGATCAGCGCCGAGATCGACGCCTATCGCACCGAGCAGCGGCGTGCGGCTGGTTCTTGACACGAACACGGCGCTGTCCGGGCTGCTGTGGGGCGGCACGCCGGGGCGCCTGATCGACGCGGCCGAGGCCGGCCGGGTCGGGCTGGCCAGCAGTGCGGCGCTGCTGGCCGAGCTGCAAGGCGTGCTGTCGCGCGAGAAGTTCGCCAGGCAGCTTGCCAAGCGCGGGATCACCGTGGCCGATGTCTTCGACGGCTATGCGGCGCTGGTGACGCTCGTCGCGCCAGCCGTCATTGCGCCGACCATCACGCGCGATCCGGCCGATGACCAGGTGCTGGCCGCCGCGCTGGCGGCGCAGGCCGATCTGATCGTCTCGGGTGATGCGCACTTGCTCGACCTGAAGCGATTTCAGGGCATCGAGATCGTTACCGCAGCCGTGGCCGTCGAACGCGCCGCAGCAGGCGCATAGAACAACGCCCAGGCAGGGCGGGCGTTGTCGGGTTCACGGACGGCTACTCCTGTGGCGAGTCCATCTTGTCGAGGAGCGCCCCCACCTCTTTCAGTAGAGCACCTACGCGCGCACGATCCGCACCGATCAGCGTCTCGAACTCGAACACTGCAATTCCATTGCAGACCTCGTTGAGCGCGGCGTTCACGATCAGAAGCTCATCCCGGCCAATCTCGACCTGGGAACGCTCTGCAGCTGTGTTGATGATTTCCATATCTCTACCTCAAGCCGTCGAAGTAGGCGCGGCCATTCGTGGGTTGGAACGCTGTGCCACCGTCGGCAGCGCGCGGGTTTCTGATAACCACAGTGCCGGCCGACTCTTGCCAGTACGCCGACCGGCCGCCACTCAGTTGGCGCGAAGCAGTAGGGTTGTTGACAACGTTCTCGATGTGGTTCGCAAACTGCTCGCGAGTGCGAATACCTAGACCCTTGAAATCATGTCGACCACGGCCCCTTTGATTCGTCGGCGCCGCGCTCAAACTACAGTGGTGGCGGGACGGCGGTTGGCGACGGCGCGGCGCGGTCACGATCTTGCGCGAGCCTAGCCCCTATTCACACCATGCGGTCGCGGGCTGCCGGCGGCGGGTGCCGGTCAGGCAGTCGGATCGGTCTTCAAACTACAGTGGTGGCGGGACGGCGGTTGGCTCTAGGCCGCGCAGTCGTGCTAGCCCCATCCGTGCGCATACAATGGTCGTTGTCCAATCGGCGTGAGCGGCTCCTTGGAACACTTGGTTCAGTTGCACATCGAGAAGCCGCCCGAGTAAGAAAGGAATCGTGATGAATGCAGTTGTGTTCGAGCATGTGCCGGTGGCCGAACTGCCGGCGCTCTGGCGCGCCAAGCTGGCCAGCGCAGCGAGCGCAACCGTTACGGTGCGCATCGAGGAAGAGGCCCAAGCCGCGCCGGCTGGGGATTTCACCACCGACGATCCTGCCTTCGGCATCTGGCGCGATCGCGAGGACATGGCCGACGTGACTGCCTATGCACGCAAGATTCGCCAGGCACGCTACAACCGCGACGGCTCGCGCAACGACGCCTGACGATGCTGGTCGACACCGATGTGCTGATCTGGCATCTGCGCGGCTATCCGCAAGCCGCGCGCCGCCTCGACGAACTCGGCGCACTCACGCTGTCGGCGGTGAGCTACCTCGAACTGCTGCAGGGCATGCACAACAAGGCCGAACTCGTGGCGGTGAAGAAAATGCTCCTGCGCCGCTCCGCAACCTTGCTGCCGGTGTCAGAAACCATCACGCAGCGTGCCATCGAACTGATGGAGTCACTCGCCTTGAGCCACGGGCTGCAGATGGGCGATGCCCTCATCGCCGCCACCGCCATCGAGCATGAGCTGCCTGTGCTCACCGCCAACATGAAGCACTTCTCGGCCGTCGAAGGACTGAAGGTCGAGGCATTCGTGCCTTGAGGTCATTGTCGGCCGCGTGATGTCCAGCGCTGGCGGCAGGAGACTAAACACCGCTGTACCCTCTTGGACGCGCGCCAGCACGTGAGGCCGCGGCTTCAAAATCCAGCTGCGGTGGGACGGCGGTAGGCGCCGGCGCGGGGCTGCCACGATTTTGCGCGAGCCTGGCTCCATTTCACCCAGTGGTGGTGGCACGGCGGTTGGGGCCGGCGGCGCGCGGTCACGATCTTGCGCGAGCCTGGCCCTATTCGCGATAGGTCATACGTGGAAACATGGGCCGCGACAAGCGAATTTCGAATGGACAACATGTTTGACTGCGCAGCCCGGATGCATTCAATTGATTCGCACTGCATGTACTGCGCCATTGCCCGGTCTGCAACGGCGTACTCCTCTGCACTAATTTGTCTGCGCGGGTTTGGCGCACTCGTACTTGTCTCTTTCCCTTCCGTCGCCCCGGGGGCGTCGGCCTTCCCTTTACCCGCGCCGTTGCTCGGCCCGTTTGGATAAGAAACGTGATAGTAGGGGTTGCGCTGGTCGATGCATTCCTGCCCCTTGCACTTCGGCTCGTTCTCTGGTGGTGGATCGGTCCTTTTTTTGTCGTTCTCATTTTTTGCCTGATACCCCGTCGGATCGGTGGCATTGGTGGGGTTGTTCCAGACATAGCTGTAGCGGTTCCAGCTCTGGCCGTTGTCCGGGCTTTGCACGATCGGGTTGGCACTGACGAAGCGTGCGATGCGTGGATCGTAGACACGCCCGTTCATGTGCACCAGATCCAGCCCGTCGAGCATCTCGTGGCCGGTGTAGCTGTCCAGCGTGCCGTCGATGTTGTCTGGCGTGGACAGGCCGTTGAGGGTGCGCCGCTTGCCCCAGGCGTCGTAGTCGAGCTTTTCCAGCCAGGTGCCGTCGCTGCCGTAGCTGCCCAGCGGGATGCTGGTTAGCGCCGCAATGAAACTACAGTGGTGGCGGCACTGCGCATGCGCCGCGGCGACGCCAGACGACGCCGCTCAGCCGCCCCAGCGGCGCAGGCCGTCGAGATCGAGCACGGTGAGCCCGCCGTAATCGAGGGTGATGAAGCCGGCATCTTCCAGCGCCTTCAGCGAGCGGTTGGTGCGCGAGCGCGAGACGCCGGCCAGGCAGCCGATTTCCTCTTGCGAGATGCTCAGCTGCCGCGAGGTGCCGGGGTAGAGCACCGGGTGGAACAGGGCGGCCACCGAGCGCGCCACGCGCGCATCGACATCGAGCAGGCGCTCGGATTCGAGCAGGCCGATGAACAGCCCGAGCCGCTCGTTGATCATGCTGATGATGTGGCGGTTGAAGGCGATGTTGTGGTCGAGCAGCCAGTGGAAGGTCTCGCGGCGCATGCAGGCGACGCGCGAATCGCGCAGCGCGATCACGTCGTAGCGGCGCGGCTCGTCCTTGAGCATGGAGCCTTCGCCGAACCAGCCGCCGCTGGCGATGCCGGTGAAGCTGGCGGTCTTGCCGGTGATCCAGTCGGACGACATCTTGGCCAGGCCGTCGATGACGCCGTACCAGTGGCGGACCGGCTCGCCCTTGCGGCACAAAAAGCCGCCGGCCGGCACGCTGCGTTCCAGCGTGCCTTCGACCACGCGTTCGAATTCGGCGGCCGGCAGCTCGCGCGCCCAGCGCATCTCGCGCAGCAGCGTGCGGGCGTTCGCCGGATCGGCGGGGCGTTGGCCGGAAGTGTTTTCCACGGCACAATCATAGCAATGCGATCCGGCATAGACTGATCGCAGACAACGAGTCCGCGGGCCGATCCGGCCACGCGGTCGAGGAGATGCAAGGCATGACATCGGCGACGCCGACCCCGGATACCTTTCCGCGCATCCTGCTGGAGCACGCCCGCGTGCGTCCGGGCCGCCCGGCCATGCGCGAAAAGTACCACGGCATCTGGCAGACCTGGAGCTGGGCGGAGGTCGCGCGCGAAGTGCGCGGCATCGCCTGCGGGCTCGCCGAGCTGGGTTTCAGGCGCGGCGACAACCTGGCGGTCATCGGCGACAACCGGCCGCGGCTGTATTGGTCGATGTGCGCGGCGCAGATGCTCGGCGGCGTGGCCGTGCCGATGTACCAGGATGCCGTCGCCGCCGAGATGACCTTCGTGTTGCAGGACGCCGGCATCCGCTTCGCCATCGTCGAGGACCAGGAGCAGGTGGACAAGCTGATCGAGGTGCGCGAGCAGTGCCCGGCGCTGGCGCACATCGTCTATGACGATCCGCGCGGGCTGCGCCACTACACGCAACCGTTCCTGCACGGGCTCGACGAGCTGATCGCCGGCGGGCGCATCCACGACACCAACCAGCGCGACTTCCTGCCCGACGAGATCGCCAGGGGCCGCGGCGACGACATCGCGGTGATGCTCTACACGTCGGGCACCACCGGCAAGCCCAAGGGCGTGTGCCAGACGCATGCCAGCTTCATCGCGGCGGCGCAGTGCGGCATCACCTTCGACCATCTGGTCGATACCGACGACATCCTGTCCTACCTGCCGATGGCGTGGGTGGGCGACCACCTGTTCTCCTACGCCCAGGCGCTGGTCGCCGGCTTCACCATCAACTGCCCCGAATCGGGCGACACGGTGATGACCGACCTGCGCGAGATCGGTCCGACGTACTACTTCGCGCCGCCGCGCGTGTTCGAGAACCTGCTGACCACGGTGATGATCCGCATGGAGGATGCCAGCGCCGTCAAGCGCCGCGTGTTCCATTGGTTCATGGACGTGGCCAAGCGCTGCGGTGCCGAGATCCTCGACAACGCACCAGGCGTATCCGGCGCCGACCGTCTGCTCTATGCGCTGGGCAACGTGCTGGTGTACGGCCCCTTGCGCAATGTGCTGGGCATGAGCCGCATCCGCGTCGCCTATACGGCCGGCGCGGCGATCGGGCCGGACCTGTTCCGCTTCTACCGCTCGATCGGCGTCAACCTCAAGCAGCTTTACGGCTCCACCGAAACCTGCGCTTCGGTGTGCCTGCAGCCCGACCACGAAATCAAGTTTGACAGCGTCGGCAAGCCGGCACCGGGCGTCGAAGTCAGGATCGCCGAAAGCGGCGAAGTGCTGGTACGCGGCCCCGTGCTGCTCAAGGAATACTACAAGCGGCCCGATGCGACGGCCGAGGCGATCGACGCCGAAGGCTGGTTCCATACGGGCGACGCCGGCTATTTCGATGCCGATGGCCACCTGAAGATCATCGACCGCGCCAAGGACGTCGGCAAGCTCGCCGGCGGCGCGATGTTCGCGCCGAACTTCATCGAGAACAAGCTCAAGTTCTTCCCCACCATCAAGGAAGCCGTCTGCTTCGGGCACGACCGCGACATGGTCACCGCCTTCATCAACATCGACATCGGCGCCGTCGGCAACTGGGCGGAACGGCGCGGCATCGCGTATTCCGGCTACACGGATCTCGCCGGCAAGGCGCAGGTCTATACGCTGATCGCCGATTGCGTCGAGCAGGTCAATGCCGCGCTGGCCGAGGATGCGATGGTCGCCGGCACGCAGGTGGCGCGCTTTCTGATCCTGCACAAGGAGCTCGACCCGGACGACGACGAGCTGACGCGCACGCGCAAGGTCCGCCGCGGCTTCATCGCCGAGAAATACGCGGTGCTCGTCGAGGCGCTGTACACCGGCAAGACGAAGCAGTACATCGAGACGGCGGTGAAGTTCGAGGATGGTCGCGCCGGCAAGGTCGCTGCCGATCTGGTCATCGCCGAGGCGAAGACGTTCCCGGCCGTGAGGGCTGCGGCATGAGCGCAAGGAGAATCGGCGAGGTCATCCTCGATCTGCAGCACATCAGCCTGCGCTTCGGCGGCGTCAAGGCGCTGACCGACATCTCCTTCGATGTCCGCGAACACGAGGTGCGCGCCATCATCGGCCCCAACGGCGCCGGCAAGAGCTCGATGCTCAACGTCATCAACGGCGTGTATCACCCGCAGGAAGGCACGATCGTCTATCGCGGCGAGAAACGCCACGACATGGAGGCCAACGCCATGGCGCGGGCCGGCTTCGCGCGCACCTTCCAGAACATCGCCTTGTTCAAGGGCATGAGCGTGCTCGACAACCTGATGACCGGGCGCAACCTCAAGATGCGCACCAATTTCCTGCAGCAGGCGATCTGGTGGGGCCCGGCGCGGCGCGAGGAACTCGAACACCGCAAGAAGGTCGAGGAGGTCATCGACTTCCTCGAGATCGAACACATCCGCAAGACGCCGGTCGGCCGCCTGCCGTACGGCCTGCAAAAGCGCGTCGAGCTGGGCCGCGCGCTGGCCGCCGAGCCGCAGGTGCTGCTGCTCGACGAGCCGATGGCCGGCATGAACGTCGAAGAGAAGCAGGACATGTGCCGCTTCATACTGGATGTGAACGACCAGTTCGGCACCACCATCGTGCTGATCGAGCACGACATGGGCGTCGTCATGGATATCTCGGATCGCGTCGTCGTCCTCGACTACGGTCGCAAGATCGGCGACGGCACGCCGGACGAGGTGAAGGCGAATCCGGAAGTGATCGCCGCCTATCTCGGCACACAGCATTGAGGACCGGACGATGAGCTTTTTCTTCGAAGTCCTCATCGGCGGCCTGCTCTCTGGCGTGATGTATTCGCTCGTGGCGCTGGGTTTCGTGCTGATCTACAAGGCCTCGGGCGTGTTCAATTTCGCCCAGGGGGCGATGGTGTACTTCGCCGCGCTGACCTTTGCCGGGCTGGTCGATGCCGGCCTGGGCATGCCGACGGCGTTCATCGGCGCCTTCGTCGCCATGATCGTGCTCGGCATCGCCACCGAACGGCTGGTGCTGCGCCCGCTGGTCAACCAGCCGCAGATCACGCTGTTCATGGCCACCATCGGCCTGACGTTCTTCGTCGAGGGTCTGGCGCAAGTGGTGTGGGGTGCGTCGATCCGCCGCATCGACATCGGCATCGTCGACGAACCGATCCCGGCGATCCTCGACAAGTTCAACATCGTCGTCAGCACCTTCGATCTCGTCGCCGCAGTGATCGCCGGCGCGCTGGTGGCGCTGCTCGCCGCCTTCTTCCAATACACCAAGATCGGCCGCGCGCTGCGCGCGGTGGCGGACGATCACCAGGCGGCGCTGTCGATCGGCATCCCGCTGCAACACATCTGGGCGATCATCTGGTCGGTGGCCGGATTCGTCGCGCTGGTCGCCGGCATCCTGTGGGGCGCGCGCAACGGCGCGCAGTTCGCGCTCACCTTCGTTGCGCTCAAGGCGTTGCCGGTGCTGATCCTCGGCGGCTTCACGTCGATTCCCGGCGCCATCGTCGGCGGCCTGATCATCGGTGCGACGGAAAAACTGGCAGAGGTGTATATCGGCCCCTACGTCGGCGGCGGCATCGAGAACTGGTTCCCGTATGCGCTGGCCATGCTCTTCCTGCTCGTGCGTCCCGAAGGCCTCTTCGGCGAGAAGCACATCGACCGCGTGTGAGGCACAGATAAGCCATGTTCTATCGCGAAACCGGCCAGTTCAAGACCACCTACGCGGCGGACCAGCAGATCTTCCCGATCCGCCAGGACCGCATCGCCATGGCGCTGCTGCTCGTCGTCGCCTGGCTGGGCGTGCCGCTGGTCGCCAGCGAATACTGGCTGTCGGCGATCCTCACGCCCTTCCTGATCTTTGCGCTGGCGACCATCGGCCTCAACATCCTCACCGGCTACGCCGGCCAGTTGTCGCTCGGCTCGGCGGCGTTCATGGCGGTCGGCGCCTTCGGCGCCTACAACTTCATGCTGCGCGTGCCCGACATGTGGGTGATCCCGGCCTTCCTGCTCGGCGGCGTCTGCGCCGCACTCGTCGGCATCGCCTTCGGCCTGCCCAGCCTGCGCATCAAGGGCTTCTACCTCGCCGTGGCGACGCTGGCGGCGCAGTTCTTCGTCGTCTGGGCGCTGACCAAGTTCGGCTGGTTCTCCAACTATTCGAGTTCCGGCGTCATCAATGCGCAGCCGGTGACGCTGTTCGGCTCCTTCCCGATCGACACGCCGATGACCAAGTATCTGCTGGTGCTCGGCTTCGTGTCGGTGATGGCGCTGATGGCGAAAAACCTCGTGCGTTCGAACACCGGCCGCTCGTGGATGGCCGTGCGCGACATGGACGTCGCCGCCGAGGTGATCGGCATCCCGCTGATGAAGACCAAGCTCTCGGCCTTCGCCATCAGCTCCTTCTACTGCGGCGTCGCCGGCGCGCTGGCGGCCTTCTGCTATCTCGGCACCGTCGAGCCCGACTACTTCACGCTCGACCTGTCGTTCCGCATCCTGTTCATGGTCATCATCGGCGGCGTCGGCTCGATCCTCGGTTCCTTCCTCGGCGCCGGCTTCATCATCCTGTTGCCGATCGTGCTCAACGTCGTGCTGCATCCGCTGTTCGGCGTCTTCGGCGTGGAAGTTTCCTCCGCCGTGGTCTCGAACATGGAATTGATGATCTTCGGCGGACTGATCATCTTCTTCCTTGCCGTCGAACCGCATGGCCTGGCGCGGCTATGGCAGATCGGCAAGGAGAAGCTGCGCATCTGGCCCTTCCCCCACTGACAATCCGCGTCACCCGTTGCAATCCATCGAGAAGAGGAGACAAGCATGGCCATCATGAAAAAAACCGCAATCGCGCTCGGCGCGGCACTCGCCCTTTGCGTCGCGCTGCCCGCGCAGGCCCAGGAGAAGGACCAGTTCGTGTCGCTGCTGAGCTATCGCGTCGGCCCCTACGGCAACAACGGCATCTCGCTGTTCGGCGGCTGGATCGACTACATGAAGCTGGTCAATGCCAAGGGCGGCGTCAATGGCGTCATGCTGTCGTGGGAGGAATGCGAGACCGAGTACAACAACGCCCGCGGCGTCGAATGCTACGAGCGCCTGAAGACCAAGTCCGCGGCCAAGGGCACGCTGATCCATCCGGTCTCGACGGGCATTTCGTACTCCGTGCTCGAGAAGACGCAGACCGACAAGGTGCCGCTGGTGATGATCGGCTACGGCCGCACCGACGCCAAGGTCGGCGCCTATTTCCCGTATGCCTTCCCGCTGGTCACCACCTACCAGATGCAGGCCTCGGCGATGCTGAAGTTCATGGCCATCCGCGACAAGGGCACCGGCACGGCCGACCTCAAGGGCAAGAAGGTCGCCTTCGTGTATCACGACTCGGCCTACGGCAAGGAGCCGCTGGAAGTGCTGCGCGCCGAGGCGTCGATCAACAAGTTCGAGCTGGTCGAGATGCCCGTCGCCCACCCTGGCATCGAGCAGACAGCACAGTGGCAGCAGGTGCGCCAAGCCAAGCCGGACTGGGTGATCTTTTGGGGCTGGGGCGCGATGAACGCCGCCGGCCTGCAGGCGGCGCAAAAGGTCGGCTTCCCGCGTGACCGCATGCTCGGCAACTGGTGGTCCGGCGCCGAAGAAGATACCGTGCCGGCCGGCCCCGGCGCCAAGGGCTACATGTCGGCCAACTTCGGCATCGTCGGTCGCGACATCCCGGTCATCAAGGAGATCCTCGGCACGGTGTATGCCAAGGGCCAGGGCGACATGAAGGATCAGAGCAAGGTCGGTTCCGTGCTCTATTCGCGCGGCGTCCTGCACGGCATCATCACCGTCGAGGCGATCCGCCAGGGCCAGGCCAAGTTCGGCAAGAAGGTGCTCTCCGGCGAGGAGATGCAGTGGGCCATGGAGCACTTCAAGATCGACCAGAAGCGCCTGGCCGAGCTCGGCGCCGCCGGCATGATGCCGGACACCACCGTGACCTGCGAGGACCACGAAGGCTCCGGCAAGGTGATGTTCCAGCAGTGGGATGGCGAGAAGTGGACCAAGATCGCCGACTACATGGAAGGCAACCGCCAGCTCGTCACGCAACTGCTCACCGCCTCGGCGAAGAAGTACGCCGAGGAGAAGAAGCTGACGGCGCGCGACTGTGCCGCCATCGACAAGCCCGCCGCGCCGGCCAAGGCCAAGAAGTAACCAAAACGACAGTCGTGGCGGGACGGCGCCAGGGGCCGCAAGGCCCCGGGCGCCGGCAGCGCGGCGGGGAAGGCCATGCAGAACTATCTGGTCATCAACAACATCGAGGTCATCTACGACCACGTCATCCTGGTGCTCAAGGGCGTCAGCCTGACCGTGCCGCAGGGCGGCATCGTCGCGCTGCTCGGCGCCAACGGCGCCGGCAAGACGACCACGCTCAAGGCCATCTCGAACCTGCTGCATGCCGAACGCGGTGAAGTCACCAAGGGCAACATCGAGTTCAAGGGCCAGCGCGTCGACCAGCTGACGCCGAACACGCTCGTCAAGGGCGGCGTCATCCAGGTCATGGAAGGCCGCCACTGCTTCGGCCACCTGACCATCGAAGAGAACCTCCTTACCGGCGCCTACACGCGGCGGCAGTCGCGCACCGAGCAGCGCACCGCGCTCGATCGCGTCTACGCCTACTTCCCGCGCCTCAAGGAGCGCCGCGGCTCGCAAGCCGGCTACACCTCGGGCGGCGAGCAGCAGATGTGCGCCATCGGCCGCGCGCTGATGGCCGATCCGCAGATGATCCTGCTCGACGAGCCGTCGATGGGCCTCGCACCGCAGATCGTCGAGCAGATCTTCGAAATCGTCAGCGATCTCAACAAGAAGGAGAACATCTCCTTCCTGCTCGCCGAGCAGAACACCATGGTCGCGCTGCGCTACGCCGATTTCGGCTACATCCTCGAGAACGGCCGCGTCGTCATGGAAGGCAAGGCCGACGAACTGCGCAACAACGAGGACGTCAAGGAGTTCTACCTCGGCGTCGCCGCCGGCGGCCGCAAGAGCTTCCGCGAGGTGAAGCATTACCGCCGTCGCAAGCGCTGGCTCGCTTAGTGGCCGTTCATCGCGCGTCGCCCTGCGGTGTTGCTCCGCGCCTCGTGTGCGACAAGCACACGTCGGCGCGTCGCGCCTTGCATGGCTTGGCGCTGAACGGCCTTCCGCCGGTCGGCCTTGGCTGC
>JBGARB010000059.1:0-16368 GCA_044230495.1 Rhodocyclaceae bacterium | reverse complement strand
CCGCCTCGTGCCTTGCATCGCTTGGCGAGGCGCGGAAATCTGGTGATGTCGTGCTATCGGCCCGCGTGACTCATTCAATGGCGAGTAAACAATGAACGATCACTTTGATGCGCTCGAAACCCGCAGCGCCGACGAGCGGGCGGCCTGGCTCGCCGCCGCACTGCCACGGCAGATCGCCCATGCCAAGGCCCATGCCCCGTGGTTTGCGCAGTCGCTGCGCGACATCGATGCCGCGGCGGTCGATTCGCTCGCCGCGCTTTCGCGCCTGCCGGTGTTGCGCAAGCACGACCTGCTCGAACAGCAAAAGCGCGCGCGTCCCTTCGGTGGCCTCGCCGCGCAGCGCTGGGGCGAGATCGGTCGCGTTTTCGCCTCGCCCGGCCCGATCTACGAGCCGGAAGCGCGCAGCGCCGACTACTGGCGATCGGCGCGTGCCTTGTTCGCCGCCGGCTTTCGCGCCGGCGATCTGGTGCACAACAGCTTTTCGTATCACATGACGCCCGGCGCGTGGATCCTCGAAGCCGGCGCCCATACGCTGGGCTGCACCGTGTTCCCCGGCGGCGTCGGCCAGACCGAGCAGCAGGTCGAGGCCATGGCCGACCTGCAGCCGAACGGCTATGTCGGCACGCCCTCGTTCCTGCGCATCCTGCTCGCCAAGGCCGACGAGCTCGGTCTGGCGCTGCCCAGGCTGAAAAAGGCACTGGTCTCTGGCGAAGCCTTCCTGCCCGTGGTGCGCGACGAGCTGGCCGCGCGCGGCATCCACGGCTACCAGGCCTACGCCACCGCCGACGTCGGCACCATCGCCTACGAAACGCCGGCGCGCGAAGGGCTCGTCATCGACGAGCAGATCGTCGTCGAGATCGTCCGGCCAGGCACCGGCGACCCCGTGCCCGACGGCGAGGTCGGCGAGGTCGTCGTCACCAGCTTCTCGGCTGCCTATCCGCTGGTGCGCTTCGCCACTGGCGATCTTTCTGCGGTGCTGGCCGGCGCCTCGCCGTGCGGCCGCACCAACCGCCGCATCAAGGGCTGGATGGGCCGCGCCGACCAGACCACCAAGATCAAGGGCATGTTCGTGCATCCCGAGCAGGTGGCCAGGGTGGTCGCGCGCTTTCCTCAGGTCCAGCGCGCGCGCCTCGTCGTCACCAACCCCGGCGCCGTCGATGCCATGCTGCTGCGCGTGGAAACGCCGGAGGCACTCGATGCCGCCGCCATCGTCGTCGCGCTGCGCGACGTGACCAAACTCGGCGGCGCCGTCGAGTGCGTTGCGCCCGGCAGCCTGCCCAACGACGGCAAGGTCATCAGCGACGAACGCGTCATTGCATAGGTTTGACAGGGTCGGGCCTCGCCGCTAACATTCGCGCTCCCCGAATTCGGGGTCGGTAGCTCAGTCGGTAGAGCAGCGGACTTTTAATCCGTTGGTCGAGAGTTCGAGTCTCTCCCGACCCACCATCTGCCGGGTCGTTAGCTCAGTTGGTAGAGCAGCGGACTCTTAATCCGTAGGTCGAGTGTTCGAATCACTCACGACCCACCAGTTCCGGCAAAGGGCCGATCGCCACGCGATCGGCCCTTTTCATTGCGCGGCGCCCGCCGCCTGCGACAATGCCGGGGTCTCGGCCCGTTCCGTCGCCATGCCCCATTCGTCTCCCGCGCAGCGCTACACGCTCGGCTTCTGGTTCGCCATCGGCGCGGCGCTGGGTTTTTCCGTCAAGGCCATCCTGGTCAAGCTGGCCTACGCGGTGCCGGCGGCGGACGGTGCGGCGCCGGTGGCGGCGATCACGCTGCTGGCGCTGCGCATGCTGATCGCCGCGCCGGCCTTCGGCATCGCCGCGCTGCGCACCCAGAGCGCGGCGGCGCTGACGCCGCGCCAATGGCTGGCGCTCGTCGTCGTCGGCCTCGCCGGCTACTATGGCGCCAGCATCCTCGACTTCCTCGGCCTGCAATACATCTCGGCTGGGCTGGAGCGGCTGATCCTGTTCACCTACCCGGGGCTGACGCTGCTCTTCGGCGTGGCGTTCTTCGGCAAGCGCCTCGCCGCCCGCGACATCGCGGCGCTGGCCTTGACCTCGATCGGCATCGCCGCCGCCTTCGCGCACGACCTGCATGTGTCGGGCGCGGCGGATACGGTGTGGCTGGGGGCGGCGCTGGTGTTCGCGTCGAGCCTGTCGTATGCGGTCTATCTGGTTGGCGGCGGCGAGCTGATCGCGCGGCTGGGCAGCGCGCGTTTCGCGGCACTGGCGATGGCCGTGGCGACGACGGCCGTGCTGCTGCATTTCGCCGTGACGCGGCCGTGGGCCGAGCTGTTCGCGCAGCCGTGGCCGGTGGTCGGCTATGCTGCCGCGATGGCGCTGTTCTCGACGGTGATCCCGGTGTTCATGCAGTCGGCGGCGATCCGCCACATCGGCGCCGGGCGCGCGGCGATGGTCGGCATGCTCGGCCCGGTGGCAACGATCTTCCTGGCCAGGTGGTGGCTGGACGAAGCGATGTCCGGCTGGCAGATCGGCGGTGCGGCGCTGGTGATTGCGGGCGTCGGCCTGATCGGGCGACGATAAGCGCGATGCGCCGTGTCACCACGACTGTAGTTTGCCGCCGATGCGCCGTGTCATCACGACTGTAGTTTGCCGCCGATGAGCCAATCCTCGCACTGGACGCAGCATGCCGCGCAATGGGCGCGCATCGGCCCGCCGTTGCGGCCGGTGGCGGAGGATGTGGCGCTGTTCCGTCGCGCGCTGGCGCTGGACGATGAAGCAGCGTCGGTGGCCTTGCTGCTCGGCGCGACCAGCGAGCTGGTCGACCTGCCATGGCCGGCGGCGACGCGGCTCTTCGCGGCCGACCGTTCGTTGCCGATGCTGCTGGCGCAGCGCCCGCAATGGCGCTTTGCGGGGCAGTGGCTTGTCGCGCTGAACGCCGACTGGCGCGCGCTGCCGCTGGCCGCGGCAAGCGTCGATGGCATCGTCGGCGATGGCGCGTTGACGACGCTGCCGGACATGACGCAAGTGGCGCGCGTCGGCGCCGAGTGCGCGCGCGTGCTGCGCCCCGGCGGCGCGTTGGCGATGCGGCTGTTCTGCGCGCCGGCGGTGGCCGAGGGCGTCGACGATGTGATTGCCGATGCGCGCGCCGGGCGCGTGGGCGGCTTCCACGCGTGGAAGTGGCGCTTCGTCATGGCGATGCATGCCGGCGACGCCGGCGCCACGCTCGGCGACATCTGGTGCCGCTTCGCTGCCGAATTCGCCGATCGCGATGCGCTGGCGCAGGTCACGGGCTGGCCGCGCGAGGCGATCGATACGCTCGACGCCTATCGCGGCGCCGGCGCGCGCTACGTGTTCCCGCCGGTCGCGGCGGTGGCCGCTGCGTTCGGCGATGGGTTCGCGCTGGCGGATGTCGCCGTGCCGGACTATGAACTCGGCGCGCGCTGCCCCGTCGTGCGCTTCGTGCGGCGCTGAGCGACTAGCTCCCGACCTTCTCGAGCGCCAGCGCGTTCATGCAGTAACGCAGGCCGGAGGGCAGCGGCCCGTCGGGAAACACGTGCCCCAGATGCGCGTCGCAGACATTGCAGGTGGTTTCGACGCGCACCATGCCGTGGCTGTCATCGCCGCGATAGGCGATGGCGACGGGGTCGGCCGGTTGCGTGAAGGACGGCCAGCCGGTGCCGGAATCGAACTTCTCATTGGCGTCGAAGAGCAGGGTGCCGCAGCAGGCGCAGGCGTAACGCCCGGGAACGAACAGCTCGCACATCGGGTTGGAAAACGGTCGCTCGGTGCCCGCCTGGCGCGTCACCTGGTAGGCCGCCGGGGTCAGCCGCGCGCGCCATTCGGCATCGCTCATCGCCACCTTGCGCGCTGGCGCCGGGTTGCCGTCGCGACAGCGTTGCAATACGTCCTTCCATGTCAGCATGCGAGTCTCCCGGGTATTGGCGCCCGCGTGTAATGTAGCACCCGCACGGACGTCCAAACGCAGGTTCGGCGAGGGGAATGCGATGATCGAGACGGCGGTATTCGGCGGTGGCTGTTTCTGGTGCACGGAGGCGATGTTCCGCCGCGTGCGCGGCGTGGCGTTGGTCGAGTCCGGCTACGCCGGCGGCATGACGTCGGCACCCGACTACGAGGCCGTGTGCAGCGGTCGCACCGGCCATGCGGAAGTCGTGCGCGTGCATTTCGACCCGGCGCAGGTGAGCTACGACGATCTGCTGCGCATCCATTTCGGCACGCACGATCCGACGACGCCGAACCGGCAGGGTGCCGACAGCGGCACGCAATATCGCAGCGTGATCCTCACCGCCAACGCCGCGCAGGACGCCGCCGCGCGCCAAGTGCTGGCGGAAGTCGCGCCGTTGTTCCCGGCGCCCGTCGTCACCGAGATCGCGCCGCTGGGGGCGTTCTTCGTCGCCGAGGATTACCACCAGGACTACTACGCGCACAATGCCGTCAAGCCCTATTGCATGGCGGTGATCGACCCCAAGCTGGCCAAGCTGAGGGCCCGATTCGCGCCGCTGTTGCGGCCCGAATGACGCCAGGCGCCGTGCCACCACCACTGTAGTTTCATGTCGTTCGACGCTGCCGTCGCCACCGCGATCGATG
Organism: Rhodocyclaceae bacterium; assembly: GCA_044230495.1. Taxonomy (GTDB): domain Bacteria; phylum Pseudomonadota; class Gammaproteobacteria; order Burkholderiales; family Rhodocyclaceae; genus JADJEF01. Next base: position 11,797 of record JBGARB010000059.1, on the reverse strand, counting down.
CGGCCGAAGGCGGCCGCTTCGTGCCGCGGACATCCACGGCCGTGGCCGGCGGTTGCATCGACGGCGGGCGCCTGCTGACCGACGGCCGCCGTCGCTATTTCGTCAAGTCGGCTCGCGGCGCCGCCGCGCGCTTCGCCGCCGAGGCCGACGGCCTGGCCGCGCTTGCCGCGTGCGATGCGCTCGTCGTGCCGCGCGTGGTAGCGCGGGGCCACGCGGGCGACGGGGATTTCATGGTGCTCGAATGGCTCGACCTGTCGCCGCGAGGCGACCAGGCGCGCCTTGGCGAAGCATTGGCGGCGCTGCACGCGAACACCTTCGATGTGCATGGCTGGCCGCGTGACAATTTCATCGGTGCCACCGCGCAAGCGAACGCGCCGGCGGCCGATTGGGCGGATTTCTTCCTGACGCGCCGACTGGCGCCGCAACTGGCGCTGGCCGCCGACCACGGCGCCGCGGATCTGCAGCGCGCCGCGCAGTGGCTGTTCGCCGCGCCGCCGACGTGGTTGATGCACCGCCCGGCGCCGAGCTTGCTGCATGGCGACCTGTGGCGCGGCAACGTCGGATTCGTCGCCGGTCGCCCGGCCTTGTTCGACCCGGCGGTGTACGCCGGCGATGCGGAAACCGATCTGGCGATGGCCGAACTGTTCGGCGGCTTTTCAGCGGCGTTTTTCGCCGCCCACGCGGCGCTTCGCGCGCCGGCGGAAGGGTCCATGCCGCGCCGCCGGCTCTACCAGCTGTATCACGTGCTCAACCACTTCAACCTGTTTGGTGGCGGCTATGCCGCGCAGGCGGCAGCGTTGCTGGCGGCGGTGGCCCGCCGGCGCTGATCAGCGCGACGTGCCGCCGATGCGGCGCAGCGAGTCGGCCTGGAAGTCGGACAGCTTGCCCTTGACGTCGAACTTGGTGATGCCCGGCACTTCGTTGTCGAGGCCGCCGAGCATGTACGCGCCGGAATCGAGGTCGTGGACGGCGCCGAAGCGGTAGCCGGGCACCTTGGCATCGTAATGCTGGATGATGCCGTGCATGGCGTGGCGCCACAGCGTGCCGCGCGCCGTCCACGCGTCCTCGAGCACGACGGTCCATGAATCCTCGTCGATGTAGAAGGTGCGGCGGGCGTAGATGTGCGACATGCCCGACTTCAGCGTCGCCTCGAGGACCCAGACGCGGTGCAGCTCGTAACGCATGTAATCCGGATTGGCGTGGCCCGGCCGGATGATGTCGGCGTATTTCACCGACTTCTCGCCGATGCGGTAGGAGTTGTACGGGATGAACAGCTCGCGCTTGCCGACGATCTTCCAGTCGTAGCGGTCCGGTGCGCCGTTGTAGCCATCCACCTGATCGGTGGTGATCAGGCCCTCGGAGCCGTCGTTGATGCCGTCGTAGCCCAGGTCGGGGGCGCGTCGCACGCGCCGTGCGCCGGCGTTGTAGATCCACGCCGAGCGTCGTTCGGCGACCTGGTCGATCGGCTCCCAGACGAGGAAGGTGGTGCCCTTGAGCGTCGGCGGCTCGATGAAGAATCCCATCGCCGAGAACAGCCGGTTCTCGCTGCGCGGCTCCATGTTCTGGTCGTAGATGCGGAAGGCGCGAAAGCCGATCTTGTAGGTGTCGCCGTTCGGGCGCACGGGAAACGAATGCGCGATGCGCTCGACGCCGCCCGACAGGTAGCGCACGAGGTGGTTCCAGATCAGTTCGAGGCCGGACTTGGGGATGGGGAAGGGGATATTGGAGCCGCCGAGGTTCTTCAGGCCGAAGCCGTTCAACTCGACATTGCCGGCCTGCGCGCGGGCATTGGCGGTGACGGCGGCGGGCAGCGCCGCCGTACGGTGCGTCGGGTACACCGGCATGCGAAAGCTCGCCGGGTATTTTTCGAACATCGCCAGCGTGCCGGTGGCCAGGCGATCCTTGTGCTGGGCGACGTTCTGCGCGGTGATGACGAACAGCGGCTTTTCGCCGGCGAACGGATCGACGTAGCCCTGCTCCGGCGTCCATCCCGCGGGCGGCGCGGTCATGCCGCCTTTCCATGGCGGGATGCTGCCGTCGGCATTGCCGGCGCGCTCGGCACCGACGGGCGTCAGGTCCTTGTCCAGGCGCTCGATCTCGGCAGCGGTGAGGCGGGCCTGGGCTGCCGGCACGAGTGCGCACGCAAGGCAAAGCGACGCGATGCCGCGCGCGACGAAGCGGGCAAAGCGCATGGTCAGAGCAGCTTTTCGATGTCGGCGACGAGTTCCTCGGGCTCGGTGGTCGGCGCGTAGCGACCGACGACCTTGCCTTCGCGATCGACGAGGAACTTGGTGAAATTCCACTTCACGCCTTCAGTGCCGAGCACACCCGGCGCCGCCGCCTTGAGGAACTGATAGACCGGATGGGTGCGCCCGCCATTGACCTCGACCTTCTCGAACAGCGGAAAGCTCACCGGATAGGTCGTGCTGCAGAAGCTGGCGATTTCGGCGGCATCGCCCGGCTCCTGCGCGCCGAACTGGTTGCACGGAAAGCCGAGGATGACCAGGCCCTTGCCGGCATATTTCTTCCACAGCGCTTCGAGTCCGGTGTATTGCGGCGTGAACCCGCATTTGCTGGCGACATTGACCACCAGCACCACCTTGCCGCGATAGTCGGCGAAGGACTGCGTCGCGCCGTCCAGCCGGTGGGCGGCCAGGGTATGGAAATCGCTCATGACTCCTCCGCGTTCGTATTCTTGCCGCCGCGCACGGCATGGCGTTTCAGGTCGGCGAGGCGGACGACATCGAGGGCGGCCGCCGACGTGGCCTCGAGCACGACATCGGGCGCCATGCCGGCGATCAGCGCCTCCTGCCAGCGCGCGGCGCAAAGGCACCAGCGCTCGCCGGCCTTGACGCCGGGGAACTCGAATTCGGGATGGGGCGTCGACAGATCGTTGCCGCGCTGCTTCGAGAACGCCAGGAAGGCGTCGCTGGCGACGATGCACACGCCATGGTTGCCGACATCCTCTTCCGTCACCTGGCAACTGCCGGTACGGTAGAAGCCAGTCAACGGCTTCATGCTGCACGGCTGCAGCACGCCGCCCAGTACGTTGATCGCCAAGTCGTCCATCGTGTCCATCGCGCCTCCTTGCGGCCATTATGCGGCAGGATGTTTCCCTGCGGCGGATGGGGTCAAACTACAGTGGCGGCGGTACGGCGGCATGGCGGACGATGGTCTCCATCGCCGCGAAACCCTGCTCGAAGAGCTTTTGCATCGCGGTGCCGAAATAGGGCAGCGAGAACATCAGCACCGCGAAGCCCACTGCCAGCGTGACCGGAAAGCCGACGGCGAAGATGTTGAGCGCCGGCGCCACGCGCGAGAGCACGCCGAGCGAGATGTTGGCGATGAGCAGCGCGGCGATGATCGGCAACGCCAGCAGCAAGCCCGAAGAAAAGATCACCGCGGCCCAGCGCAGCAGATCGGACAGCGCCACGGCCTGCGGCGGCGCCAGCGTGATCGGCAGCAGCCGGAAGCTCTCGACCAGCGCATGCAGGATCATCAGGTGGCCGTTCATGGCGAGGAACAGCAGGGCCGTGAACAGGCCGATGAATTCGGTGAGCACCGGTGTCTGCGCGGCGTTTTGCGGGTCGTAGGCGACGGCGAACGACAGGCCCATCTGCAGGCCGATGAGCTCGCCGGCGATATCGACGGTGACGAAGGCGAGGCGCAGCGCGAAGCCCATCAGCCAGCCGATCAGCATCTGCTGGCCGATCAGCAGCGTGCCCAGCCACGAGCCGGCGAGCAGCGTCGGTGGTGACGGCACCAGCGGCGCGATGGCCAGCGTGACCGCCAGGCCGACAATCAGCCGTGCACGGACCGGCAGCGCGGCGTTGTTGTAGATCGGTGCGCTGGCGAGCAGCCCGAAGATGCGCGCGGCCGGAAAGATGAACGCGGCAAGCCAGAGGTCGAGCTGGGCGCTGCTGATGGTGATCACGGCTTCAGCCGATCAGGGACGGAATCGCCTCATACAGCCGCCGCACGTAGTCGGTCATCACCGTCAGCATCCAGGGCCCGGCCAGCACCAGCGTGATGAAGATGGCGACCATCTTCGGCACGAACGACAGCGTCGCTTCGTTGATCTGCGTCGCCGCCTGAAAGATGCTCACCAGCAGGCCGACGGCGAGCGCGGCGATGAACAGCGGCGCCGAAATCATCAGCGTCAGCTCGATGGCATGGCGACCGATGTCGATCACGACGCCCGGCGTCACTGGACCGTCCTCATCCGAAGCTCAGCACCAGCGAGCCGATCAGCAGGTTCCAGCCGTCGACCAGCACGAACAGCATGATCTTGAACGGCAGCGCGACGATCACCGGCGACATCATCATCATCCCCATCGACATCAGCACCGAGGCGACGACCATGTCGATGATGAGGAAGGGAATGAAGACGATGAAGCCGATCTGGAAGGCGGTTTTCAGTTCCGAGGTCACGAAGGCCGGGATCAGCACGCGCATCGGGACTTCATCGACGCTGGCCGGCGCCGGCAGTTTGGCGACCTTGGTAAAGGTGGCCAGGTCGCCGTCGCGGACCTGCTTGAGCATGAAGGCGCGCAGCGGCACGGCGCCCTTGTCGAGCGCCTCCTGGAACGAGATCTTGTTGTCGGCCAGCGGCTGGTAGGCGTCGGCGTAGATGCGCTCGCCCACCGGTGCCATGATGAAGAAGGTCAGGAACAGCGCCAGACCGACCAGCACCTGGTTCGGCGGCGAGGTCTGCGTGCCCAGGGCGTGGCGCAGCAGCGAGAGCACGATGATGATGCGCGTGAAGCTGGTCATCATCAGCAGCAGCGCCGGGATGAAGGTCAGCCCGGTGATGAGCAGCAACGTCTGGATCGACAGCGACCACTGCGTGCCGCCGCCGGGTGCGGGCGTGCTGGTGATGGCCGGCAGCGCCTGCGCCAGCGCGGCATCGACCGGCAGCAGCGCCAGCGCGAGCAAGCCGGCCAAAGCGAGGCGTGCGCGCATCAGGGCGCAGCGGCCGGCGGCGCCGGCGCATTTGAAACTACAGTGGTGGCGGGACGGCGCATCGCCGCCTCGGGCGCCGTGCCGCGCGGCACTTCGGCCAGGGCATTGACGCGCCCGGGCGCCACGCCGAGGACGAGCCAGGTGCTGCCGATCTCGACCACCACCACGCGCTCGCGCGGGCCGACGGCGGTGCCGGCGACCACGCGCAGCAGCGGCGAATTGGGCCCGCGCCGTTGCGTGACCTGTTTGAGCAGCCAAAGTGCGCCGACCAGCAGGCCGAGCACGAGCACCAGGCCGACGAACAGTTGCAGCACGCTGCCGCCGAAATCCGGCGCCGGCACCGCCACCGGTGCCGGCGGCTGCCCTTGCGCCAGCACGGCGAAAGCCGGCAGGGCGATCGCGAACAGGGCGGCAAGGCGACGGACGAACAAGGGGCGCGACATGGCGGCGGGCAGTGGTGCAAGCAGGCAACCTGCCCAGCATAGCCGCGGGGGCGATGCCGAAAGCGCGAATCAATCAGCGGTATGCGCCGCTGATCCGGAGCAACGCTACTTGTTCAATTTGCGCATGCGCTCCTGCGGCGTGATGATGTCCGTCAGGCGGATGCCGAATTTTTCATTGACCACGACGACCTCGCCCTGCGCGATCAGCGTGCCATTGACCAGCACATCCATCGGCTCGCCGGCCAGGCCGTCGAGCTCGACGACCGAGCCGTGCGCGAGTTGCAGCAGATTGCGGATCGAGATCTTGGTGCGGCCCAGTTGCACGGTCAGCGCGACGGGGATGTCGAGGATCATGTCGAAGCCCTGCGGCGCGACTTTCTCGGCGCCGCCGCCGAACTGCTCGAAGACCGCCGGCTGCGCGGCCTCCGTCGTCGCTTGCTCGCCCATGGCGGCGGCCCAGTCGTCGTCGGAGACGGCGTCGGCGTTTTCTGTATCACTCATGTGTGGCTCCCGGTTCTCGGTGGCGGCGCGATCAGTGATCTTCCGCGGCGAATTTTTCCAGCTTCACGGCGTAGTTGCCATTGCGCACGCCATGCCGGCAGTACGCGAATTCGATGCCATCGACGGACAGCGGCAGCAGGTCGGGCATGTCGAGCGGAATCACGTCGCCGACCTTCATTCCGATGATTTCGCCCAGCGTTGCCGAGGCCGAGCCCAGCGTCGCCGTCATGTCCACTTCGGCCGTCTGCAACTGGCGCACCAGCGTCGATGTCCACCGCGCATCGCTCGATGCCTGCTCGGAATGCATCGTGCTGTACAGCACGTCGCGGATCGGCTCCACCATCGAGTAGGGCAGGCAGAAATGCATGTCGGCGGTGTTGCCCGACAGTTCGATTGTGAAGGTCACGGCGACCACGACTTCGCTCGGCGTGGCGATGTTGGCGAACTGCGTGTTCATTTCCGAGCGGATGTACTCGAAGTTGATTTCGTACACCGGCTTCCACGCCTTGGCGTATTCGGTGAACACCACGTCGAGCATGCCCATGATGATGCGCTGCTCGGTCGCCGTGAAATCGCGCCCTTCGACGCGCGTGTGGAAGCGGCCGTCACCGCCGAACAGGTTGTCGACGACGAGGAACACCAGGTTCGGATCGAACACCACGAGGCCGGTGCCGCGCAGCGGTTTCACCTGGACGAGGTTGAGGTTGGTCGGCACCACCAGATTGCGGATGAACTCGCTGTACTTCTGCACGCGGATCGGCCCGACGGAAATCTCGGTGCTGCGGTGGATGAAGTTGAACAGGCCGATGCGCAGATAACGCGCGAAGCGTTCGTTGATGAGCTCGAGCGTGGGCATGCGCCCGCGCACGATGCGTTCCTGCCGGCCCAGATCGTAGTTCTGTATGCCGCCGGCCTGCTCTTCGGCGGGGGCCTCGTCGGGTTCGCCGGTGACGCCCTTGAGCAGTGCGTCGACTTCTTCCTGGGAAAGAAAGTCGGAACTCATCGGCGCAACCCGGCGATGACCGACATGGCTGGACTATCCACGCGCGCTCACTGGATGATGAAGGTGGTGAACAACACGGATTGCACGGCCGCCTCGGGATCGGCCTGTGCGGCCGGCACGGCGCCGGGCGCCGGACCGGGCTCGTTTTCGAGCGTCAGATTCACGGTGTCGCGGATCTGGTTCGACAAGGTCTGCACGCCGGCCGCGGTGGCCAGTTCGGCCGCCGTCTTGCCCAGCAGCAGCAGCGTGATCTTGTGCTTGAGTTCCGGGTCGTAGGCCTTCAGCGTCTCCGCCGTCGGCGCGTCGATGAGCTTGAGCTGCACCTCGGTCTGCAGGTAGTTTTCGGCCTCGGCCGACACCAGCTTCACGGTAAAGGGCTTGTCGAATTTGTAGAACGTCGGCGCGACGGCATGGGCGTCCTTTTCCTTCTTCTTGGCCTTGCCCTTCTCGACATGCGCCGTGTCCTCGCCATCGCCTTCTTCCGCGGCGGCCTTCGACTTCATCATCAGATACGCCGCCACGCCGCCCGCGATCAGCACCAGCGCCACGACGCCGATGATGATGAACATCAGCAGCTTTTTCTTGCTCTTCGGTGCGCCTTCTTCGACCGGCGCCTCGGTTTTCTTTTCCGCCATCCCTGCCTCCGCTTGTGCGTTCGCCCGTCAGCCGACGCGCGAACCCTCCGGTTGCCCGCCTCCCATAACGGCTATCGGCCGCAATGCCGCTCGCCTTGAGGCCGCCGGGGTTGTGTTCATGCGAATGTATCCACCAGCGCGTTGCCGCCTCGCGTCCATGTCGAACTGCCGGTCGCCTCGCGGAGCATGCTCGCCGCGGCGGCCACCGGTGCGTCGCCAGCGCGATTATCCCCCTTGCGTTGCTCGCCGTCCTGTCCGGATTGACCGGCGGAACCGGCGTTGACATCGGCCTGGGAGAGATCGATCCCCGCGCCGGCAAGGATTTCGCGCAGTCGCGGCAGCGAGTTCTCGAGCATCTCGCGGACCGTCGCGTTCGGCGAGCCGAATACCGCGCTGGCCTGGTCGCCGACGACCGTGAGGCTGACTTCGATGCGTCCTAGTTGCGGCGGGTTGAGCACCAGATCGGCCTGCGCGCGTTGCGTCCCGGCCATCCAGACCATGCGGTCGCCGACCTCGTTCTGCCAGGCCGGGCTGCCGGCGGTCTGGTGCGTCACGATGGCATCGGCATGGCGGGCGGCCTGCGCCGCCGTTGTGCCGCTGCCGTTGCTGCTCGTGGTGGGAGTCGATGAAGTGGCGCGTTCGATAAGCGCCGCGAAATCGTCGGCCGGCTCGGACGGCGCGGCCGCGATGTCGCTGGTGGTCTGTGGCAGCGGGGTGGTCAGGGCACCCGCCGGCTCATCGGCAACGGCGGCTGTCACCGGGTTTGCGGTTTGCGCTTCGTTGGCACCTGCTGCGGTGCTGGCCGACAACGCGGACAAGGCAGCCACCAGCGTCGGGGCGGCGCTGCGGGCGTTGCCGCGCGGCTCCGTGCGCAGCTGCGCAGCATCGCCTGCCGGCGGCATCACCGGCGTGACGGCGACTGCCGGCATCGCAACGGCCACATCGTGTGCGGCCTCGAGTGGATCGGTCCTGATCGGCGGCTCGTCGGCATCGGCAGCCTTTTCCTTGCCGGGCGCGACTTCTTCGCCAGTGGCGGCGGAAATTGCAGGCACTGCGTCAGATATTGCCGGGGCCTGGGCGTCATTTGCCGGCGGCACAGGCGGCAGGATTTGCTCGAGCCATGCGGCCAGCGCGGGGTCGATGGTGTCGGTCGGCGGCGCGCCCTCGACCTGCGGGGCGGTGGCGGGCGCGGTATTGGCGGCATCCGGCTCGGCCGCCGGCGCTTCGGCCGTCACGGCCGCCGTGGCGTCCGCTGCGTCCGCAGCGGCCGGCGCATCGGCTGCCGGCAGGCGTTCGCCGAGGACGCGGGCGAACGGCACGACGGCCGCTTCGGGCGGGTTGGCCGCTTCGAAGGGTGGGCGGGTGTTGCCGAACAACGCGGTGGGCAGCAGGGGATGCGGCATGGCGAGACTCTCGACGAGACCAATCGAATCGGTCAACGCAACTTCCGTACCAACTCAGCGAAACCCGTCGTCGTCATCGCCCGCGGGCCGGCGCGCGGCGAATTCGTCGGTGAGCTGCTGCTCGCGCCGCAAGGTGCCGGCCAGCTCGCGCTGGCGATGTCGGTCGGCGAGCGTGTCGTAGGCCTTGACATCGACGCGCTTCTCCAGCCACTGCTGTTTGCCGTGCGCCGTCCGCGTTTGCGACTGCGACACCATGGAGAGCGCCTGGTCGATGGCTTCGTCGAGCTTGGCGAGGAAGCCGCGGAAGTTGTTCAACTCGCGCGTGCCCAGCCCCGACCGCGTCGCGGCGACAAAACGCGCCTGGTACTCCGCACGGTAGTCGACGAGCAACTGGTGGCGTTTCTTCGCTTCGTGTTCGCCGGCCAACAGCAGGCCCAGTTGCCGCGTGGCATCGTCCAGGCGCAAATGCGACAGGTCGTGCAGGATCTGGAGGGGAAAGCGCTTGGGCATGGTGGCGGACGATGGCGCAGCGGCCGTTCATTATGCGGCGAACAGTTGCTCCAGCGCGCGCAGCGCGTCGGCGTGTCCGGCGCGTTCATCGAGGTTCTGCTGCAGAAAGGCTTCGATCGCCGGATAGCGCCGGATCGCTTCGTCGAGCACGAGGTCGGAGCCGGCCACGTAGGCGCCGACGGCAAGCAGGTCGCGGGAGCGCTGGTAGCGCGACGTGAGCTGCTTGAATCGGCGCACGCGTTCCAGATGCGGCGCATCGACGATGTTCGGCATCACGCGCGAGATCGACTGCTCGATGTCGATCGCCGGGTAGTGGCCGGCGTCGGCGAGCAGCCGGCTGAGCACGATGTGGCCGTCGAGGATCGCCCGCGCCGCATCGGCGATCGGATCCTGCTGGTCGTCGCCCTCGGCGAGCACGGTGTAGAACGCCGTGATCGAGCCGCCACCGGCCGTGCCATTGCCGGCGCGTTCGACCAGTTGCGGCAGGCGCGCGAAGACGGACGGCGGGTAGCCGCGCGTGACCGGAGGTTCGCCGATCGCCAGCGCGATCTCGCGCTGCGCCATCGCATAGCGGGTCAGCGAATCCATGATCAGCAGCACATGCCGTCCCTGATCGCGGAAGTATTCGGCGATCGTGGTGGCGTAGGCGGCGCCCTGCAACCGCATGAGCGGGCTGACGTCGGCCGGTGCGGCGACCACGACGGCGCGTTTGAGTCCGGCGACGCCGAGGTTCTGCTCGATGAACTCCTTGACCTCGCGACCGCGCTCGCCGATCAGGCCGACGACGATCACGTCCGCCGCCGTGTAGCGCGCCATCATGCCCAGCAGCACGCTCTTGCCGACACCGGAGCCGGCGAAAAGGCCCAGGCGCTGGCCGCGACCGACGGTCAGCAGCGCATTGATCGCGCGCACGCCGACATCCATGGTGTCACGCACGGGATCGCGCTGCAACGGGTTGAGCGGTCGGCTGGCCAGCGATCGCGCCTCCGGCGCAACCAGCGCGCCATGCTCGTCGAGCGGACGACCGGCGGCATCGACCACGCGTCCGAGCAGCGCATCGCCTACCGGCATGTGCTTCGCGCGGTCCTGCACGCGGCGCTGCGGCGAGACGCGACGGCCGGGACGCAGCGGCTCGGCGGCCAGCTCCTGCGGCGTCACCAGGGCGCCCGGCGCTATGCCGAACACCGTGTCGGTCGGCATCATGAACAGGCGCTCGCCGGCAAAGCCGACAACCTCGGCCTCCATGGCGACTTCGCCGCGCAGACGAACCTGCGCCGTGGCGCCAAGCGGCAGCTTGAGGCCGTTGGCCTCCATGACGAGACCGTTGATGCGGGTCAGTCGACCGGCAACGAGGAAGGGTTCGGCCTGCGCCGTGTGCTCACGACAGTCGGCAAGGAAGCCGCGCAGCGCTTCGGGATTCATGCCGGTTCGTCCGAACCTGCATCATTGTTGGCGTCTTCGCCGCGTGGCGCCGGTGGCCGATCGACCGGCGCCGGCACGGCGGCGGGCGCAACGAACCCGGGGCCGACCCACGGATGCGCACGCCCCAGGCTGTCGACGACCCGCCGCCAGCGCGCGGACAGCGTCGCATCCAGATGGCTGCCGGCGGCTTCCAGGATGGCATCGCCGCGCGACAGCGACGCATTCTCCTGGATGCGGTGGCCCGCATGCGCGAGCTGTTCGCCGGCGTATTGGCGCAACACCGATGCGTCCTCCGGATTCATCTGGATGACGGCATGGTGCAGCGGCAGTTGCGCCAGCGCCGAACGGACTACGTCGACGACCACCGTGGGCCGCACGTCATGGATGTCGAGCACGACCTTGCGGGCGACTTCGAGCGCGAGGGCCAGCAGTTCGTCGGCCACGGCGTCGTCCAGTTGCGCGATCTGCCGTTCCAGGCCGATCACCGCCTTGGTGAAGCGCGCGGCCTGTTCGCGGCCGAGCTTCTCGCCGGCGGTTTCGCCGGCCTTGCGGCCTTCCGCAAGCCCGACCTCATACCCGGCCTTGCGACCTTCTTCGCGTCCCTGGGCGAAGCCTTCCTGGCGCGCCTTTTCGCGCAGCGCCGCCAGCTCGGCATCCTGCGCCGCGCGCGCGGCAGCCGCAGGCGACGGACGCGCGGTGGCCGCGCCGGCCGCCGGCGTGTCGTCGAAGCTGGCGAGTTCCCAGCGTTCCCACGCCGTCAATCCCGGTTTGTCGGCCATGGGCTTGTCTGTTCGGTTCAGACGTAGGCGTCTTCGCCGCCGCCGCCGAGGTTGATCTGGCCTTCGTCGGCGAGCCGACGCGCCACCTTGAGGATTTCCTTCTGTTCGCGCTCGACTTCCGAGAGCTTGACCGGCCCTT
>JBGARB010000058.1:0-16587 GCA_044230495.1 Rhodocyclaceae bacterium | reverse complement strand
GCATGACGACGCCGGGCCGACGCTGCTGCCCTTGCGCTTTGCCGTGCCGGTGCAGTCCCCGGCGCGCATCGAGCGCGTGCTCAAGGAGGCGCTGGGCCGGCTGCGTCTGCCGGCGCCGGCGCGCGCGCTGCATCTGGCGACCGGGCCGGGCGAACGCTGCGACGGCCGCAGCCGTGCGCTGTTCGACGAGCTGACCGGCGAGGCCGGCCTCGATGCCTTCGCCGAGCTGCTCGACCGGCTGCGCGCCCGGCTGGGCGAGCCGGCGGTGCAGGGCGTGCAGCGTCATGCCGATCATCGCCCGGAGCGCGCCACGGTGGCGGTGCCGCCGGTGTGGCGGCGGCCACCAAACGATCGTCGCGGCGGTCCGCCGTTCGGGGACGGGACGCCGGCCATCGCGCGCCAGCCGCTGTGGCTGCTGGCGCGGCCGCAGGCGCTGACGGAGCGCAACGGACGGCCCTGGCGCGATGGGCCGCTGACGCTGGTGGCGGGGCCGGAGCGCATCGAGTCGGGCTGGTGGGACGACGACGACATGCGCCGCGATTACTTCGTCGCGCTCGATGCGCGCGAGCGCTGGCTATGGATCTACCGCCGTTGCGAGGCGCCCGCGGGATGGTTCCTGCACGGCGAGTTTGCGTGAGCAAACTACAGTGGTGGCGGGACGGCGCCTGGCCTATTTCGCCGGCGGCGGGCAGACGGCGTAGCCGTTGTCGAAGACCACGCGCCAGCCCTGCGCCTCTTTGCGCCATGTCGAGTAGAAGCGGAAGCCGACCTTGCCGTCCGGCCCGCTGACCGGCCCGGTGGTGGTGCCGAGCGTGCCGCTGCCATCGACGGCGACGAGGTCGGGCATCCATGCGAAGGGCGCCGCCGGCTGCTCGAAAAAGCGCTTCCAGTAGGCGAGCACGGCGGCCTTGCCGTTGAGCACGTCGCCGCCGTTGAGGAACACCGCGTCGTCGGCGATGAGCGCGGCGAAGGCGGTGAAATCGCGGTCGGCCATGGTCTTGGCGAAGGCGATCTCGGCGGCGCGCACCTCATCGGCCGGTGTAGCGAAGGCGTGATGCGAGATGATTGCGGCAGCGATCAGCAGCAGGCGCTTCATCGGTTTTCCTTTTGGTCGGGCGCAGCGGAAAAGACATGGCCCAGACGCGCCAGCAGCAGGATCAGCGTGGGCCAGAACAGGGTATTGATGATGTCATGCACGCTGGCCTGCCAGCGCCACAAGCCGCCGCCGGCAAGGTCGTCGCGGCGGTCGAGCGCTTCGCCCAGCAGCGCAGCGGCCAGCACGGCGAGCCACGGCAGCGGCGAGCGCAGCGGTTTCTTCAGCGCCAGTGCGACCGCGAAGAAGACCAGCAGGCCGACATGGATGTGCAACGCATCCTTGGCCAGCCCGCTGACATCGACCAGCCAGAGCTTGGCGGCCTGGAGGGTCGATGTCGGCATGGCCTTACGTCAATCCAGCAGATCGGCCGGAATGTTGCCGCCGTTCTCGGCGATCTTCTTCAGCACGGTTTTGTGCAGCCACATGTTCATCTGCGCCGAATCGCCCATCTTGTCGGCCGGGCAGCCCAGTTCGGCGGCGAGCTCCTTGCGCGCGGCAAGGCTGCTGTCGATGCCGAGCAGCTTGAGCAGATCGACGATCGAGACCTTCCAGTTGAGCTTTTCGCGGTTGGCCGCGGCCATCGCCTCGAGCTTCTTGACGACGTCGACGACTTCGATGGCCTTCGGCTTCGGCGGTGCGGCGGGTGCGGCGGGCGCGGCGGGCGCGGCGGGTGCGGCAGCGGGCTTCGGCGGCTCGGCGGCCTTGGCGTCGCCGAAACCGAGTTTGGAGAGAATCGTGCTGAAAATGCCCATGGTCTTTCCTTTCGGGTGAGGTGAACTTATTTGAAGAGGCTGCCGAGCATGCCGATGGCGGAGCCGATGTCGCCTTGCGGCAACGCGCCGTTCGGCGTCAGGCGGTCGATCACCTGCGGCAGCATCTGCGCGAGCTGGCCGGACATGTCCTGCGGCGAGAAGCCGAGCTGCTGCGCCATCGCCGCGATCTGGCCGTTGCCGAGCACCTGCCCGAGTTGGTCCGCCGAAATCGGCAGGTTCTGCCCGGTGCTGACCCACGAGCCGACGACATCGCCCAGGCCCTTTTGCTGAAACGCATTGACCAGCCCGGCGAGGCCGCCGGTCTGCGGGTTGTTGATGAGGCCGGCGACCACCTCGAGCAGCGGATTGCCTTGCGCGGCGCCGCCGCCGAGTGCGCTGGCGGCCTGGCCGGCGAGTGCATCGAGTAGTCCCATGTCATGCTCCTGGTTGGGGGGTGGGGAGGCCGATTGTAGTGACGGAACGTTTCATGCGGGCGGAAGAATTTCCTTGCGCAGGAATACCGACAGCGGGTCGGGCCGATAGTCGCCGAACGGCGGGCACGGCAGGTAGCCGGCGGCGGCATACAGGCCCAGCGCCTCGGGCTGGCTGATGCCGGTTTCGAGCAGCAGCCGCTGCGCGCCGCGGGCGCGCGCCTCGTGTTCGAGCCGCGACAGCAGTACGTCGCCCAGGCCCTCGCCGCGCAGCGCCGGGCGCACGAACATGCGCTTGATCTCCGCCCAGTCGTCGTGCATGACGAGCGCGCCGCAGCCCTGCGGCTGCGCGTTTGCGTCGCGCGCGACGACGAGGATCACGTTCGGCGCGGCCAGCGCATCGAGGTCGAGGCCGTGGTTGCTTTCGGGCGGATACAGTGTGGCCAGATAGGCATCGAGCTCGGCGATCAGCGCCGGAATGCCGTCCGCATCGGCGGCTTCGAGCGCGAGTCGCGGCCGGGCCAGGCGGGCGGCCGACGCCAGCCGCAGGCGCTGCGTGCCGGCGGCCGGGTCGAAGTGGTCGCGGCGGAAGCCGAGCCGGCGCAGCACGCGCACCGAAGCTGCGTTGGCCGGTTCGACCACGGCCTCGAGCAGGTCGACGGCCGCTTCGCGGAACACGGTGTCGACCAGGGCGTCGAGCGCTTCGATCATGTAGCCGGCGCCCCAATGCGCGCTGCCGAGCACGTAGCCCAGTTCGGCGCGGCGCGCGATGGCATCGTGGCGGAACACCAGGGCACTGCCGACGACCCGGTCGTCGTCGCGGCGGACGAGCACGAGTTGCACCGTGCTGCCGTCGGCCTGAAGCCCGTTCATGCGCTCGTACCAGCCTTGCGCGTCGGCCATGCTGCGCCAGCGCGGATAGGGCAGGAAGAGGTTGACCGCCTCGTCGTCGTTGACCAACAGCAGGTCGGCCAGATCGCGTCGCGCGACGCGGCGCAGTTGCAGGCGTGGCGTATCGATCGGCAGCGCGAAGGCCAGCGTCATGCGGCGTCGCCCAGTGCCCAATCGACGGCCGCTGCGGCATGCAGCGCAGTGGTGTCGAACAGCGGCACGGTGGCGTCCGAAGCGGAAACCAGCAGGCCGATCTCGGTGCAGCCGAGGATGATGCCCTGCGCGCCATCGGCGACGAGCCCGGCCATGATGTCGCGGTAGCGTGCGCGCGAGGATTCGTGCCACTGGCCGCGGCACAGCTCGTCGAAGATGATCCGGTGCACATCGAGGCGCGCCGTGGCCGGCGGCACCACCAGCTCGACGCCGTGCGCGGCGAAGCGTGCGCGATAGCCCGGCTCCTCCATCGTGAAGGCAGTCGCCAGCAGGCCGGCGCGCGCGATGCCGGTCGCGCGCAGCGCCTGCACCGTGGCATCGACGATGTGCAGCAAGGGAATGTCGGTGGCGGCGGTGATGACATCTGCCACCTTGTGCATGGTGTTGGTGCACAGAACCAGCGCCTGCGCGCCGGCATCCTGCAGGCGACGGGCGGCGATCGCCAGTTGGTGGCCGGCGGCGGCCCAGTCGCCTTCGCGCTGCAGGCGCGCGATGACGTCGAAATCGACGCTCCACAGCACCAGCGGCGCCGAATGCAGGCCGCCCAGCCGCTCCCGCACGCCTTCGTTGATGAGCCGGTAGTAGGGCAGCGTCGATTCCCAGCTCATGCCGCCGATGAGACCGAGCGTGCGCATCAAAACACAGTGGTGGCGGGACGGCGCATCACGCGTCGCGCTGCGGCGGCTGCCACAGTTCGACGCGATTGCCCTCCGGGTCCATCACCCAGCCGAACTTGCCGTACTCGGAGTCGTCGGTCTTGGGGTCGACATCGCAGCCGTTGGCGCGCAGCTGCGCGAGCAGGGCATCGAGGTCGTCGACGCGGTAGTTGATCATGATGCGCGCCGGGCTCGGATCGAAGTAGGTGGAGGACTCCTCGAATACGCTCCAGACCGTCATGCCCTCGGGCGCCGGTGCGGCCGGCGTCTGCCAGCGGAAGCAGGCGCCGCCCCAGTCGTCGAGTTCGATGCCCAGCCGGTCGCGGTACCAGGCGCGCAAGGCGTCGGGGTCGCGGGCCTTGATGAAGACGCCGCCGATGCCGGTGACTTTGGCCATGGTCATTTCATCGAATGCAGGCCGAACATGTTGCCTTCGGTATCGAAGGCCAACGCGCAGAAACCATGTTCGCCGATGGAGAATTTTTCCCTGAAGATGCGGCCGCCGGCAGCCGCGACACGACCGGCCTCGACGGCGCAATCGTCGCAGGTGAAATACACCAGCGTCGAATTGCCGCCCGAGGGCACGTCGGCCATCCTGACCAGTGCGCCGGCAGCGCCATAGCCATCGTCGTGCTTGAACATCGCCATGTCGCAATCGGGCATCGTCATGTTTTCAAAGGCGCGTTCCAGCACGGCGGCGTAAAACGCCTGCGCGCGCGGCAGGTCCTGCACGTAGATTTCGAACCAGCAGACGGGATTGGCCATGGGGGTCTCCTGTGGGGTCGGGATTCGCATGCTACCGCGGCGAATTGCGTTGCGGTGCCCGGCAATTGACGCGAAACTGCCGTGGTGGCGGGACGGCGCTTCGGCCGGCTCCGATTGAGAGGGACAAGATGATTCCGATGAAATGGGCTCTGTGCGCGATCGCGCTGTTGTCGGTGACTGCGCGCGCGCAGGGCATCGACCTGTCGCGGTATCCGGATGCGGCCGCCAGCGACCCGAAGGCGATGGGCTGGATGGTCGGCTCGCCGCCGCCACCCGACAAGACGATCCGCTGGCGCGACGGCGACCACGTGCTGTTCCCCAAGCTGCGCTGGGCCGTGACGCACATCCGCGAACTACAGCCGACGGTGAATATCGCGCGAGGGACGGGGTCGCCCGCCACGCTGTCGCGGGCCGAACGTCGACTCGACGATGTGCGCTACACCGACATGAACGGCGTTTCGCGCACGTGGTCCGAGGCGCTGGCGAAGACGTGGAGCGACGGCGTCATCGTGCTGCACCGCGGCCGCGTGGTCAGCGAGCAGTATTTCGGCGATCTGGCGCCGCAGCGTCCGCACATCCTGTTCTCGGTGACCAAGTCCTTCGTCGGCACGCTGGCGGCGATGCTGGTGAACGAGAAGCGCCTCGACGAAACGGCGCTGGTCGTGCGCTATGTGCCGGAGCTGGCGGGCACGGCCTTTGCCGACGCCACCGTGCGCCAGGTCATGGACATGACGACGGCGTTCAAGTATTCGGAGAAGTATGCCGACCCCAATGCCGAGATCTGGGACTACATGCGCAGCGGCGGCTTCCTGCCGGCGCCGCCCGGCACCAAGGTCTCCGACGGCTACGCCGGCTTTCTCAGGACGCTGCGCAAGGAAGGCGAACACGATGTCGGCTTCACCTACCGCACGCCGAACACCGATGTGCTGTCGTGGGTGATCCAGCGGGTCAGCGGCCAGTCGCTGCAGCAGATGATCGAGGAACGGCTGTGGCGTCCGCTGGGCGCGGAACAGGATGCCTACATGATGATGGACCACAACGGCTTCGCCTTCGGCGGCGGCGGTCTCAACATGACCTTGCGCGACATGGCGCGGGTGGGCGAGATGATGCGCCAGGGCGGCCGCTTCAACGGCCGCCAGATCGTGCCCGAAGCAGTGGTGGCCGACATCCGCCGCGGCGCCGACAAGGCGAAATTCGCCAAGGCCGGCTACGCGACGCTGCCCAACTGGAGCTACCGCAACATGTGGTGGGTGTCGGACAAGGGTTACTACATGGCGCGCGGCGTGCACGGGCAGGCGATCTTCATCGACCCGGTACGCGAGGTGGTTATTGCGCGCTTCGGCTCGCATCCGGTGTCGACCAACGTCGCCCAGGATCCGATCATCCTGCCGGCCTACGAGGCGATCGCCGCGCACCTCGCGGCAGGCGGCTCGTGAGCCGCGCGCAACGACGGGGAAGCGACCATGCATGAGGTGGATGCCGCGGACATTGCGGCGCTCGAAGAGGCGGCGCGGCGATTTGCCGAAACGGAAGTGCGCCCGCACCTCGCGGCGTGGGAAGCGGCCGGCGAGTTCCCGCGCGCGATCTACGCGCGGCTGGGCGAACTGGGCTGGCTGGGCATGGGCTATCCGGAGGCGCTGGGTGGCACGCCGATGCCGTGGCGCGCCAGGCTTGCACTGTCGGTCGCGCTGGCCCGCCATACCGGCAGCGGCGGTTTGCTGGCCAGCGGCTTCAGCCATGCCATCGGCCTGCCGCCGATCGCGCTGCATGGCAGCGATCCGCTGCGCAGCCGCATCGTCCCCGACGTGCTGGCCGGGCGGGCGATTTCGGCGCTGGCGGTGACCGAGCCCGGCGGCGGCTCGGATGTCGCCGCGCTGCGCACCCGGGCGCTGCGCGATGGCGGCGACTACGTCATCGATGGCGAAAAGACCTTCATCACCTCGGGCATGCGCGCGGATTGGCTGACCGTCGCCGTGCGCACCGAACCGGCGGCCAAGGGCGCCGCCGGCATCTCGCTGCTGGCCGTGCCGGGCGATGCACCGGGACTCACCCGCAGCCGGCTGGAGAAGATGGGCTGGCTGTGCTCGGATACCGCGCACCTGCATTTCGATGGCGTGCGCGTGCCGGCGAGCCACCTGATCGGCGAGGAAGGCAAGGGCTTCCGGCTGGTAATGGCGAATTTCAACGGCGAGCGCATGAACATCGCCGCGATTGCGCTGGGCATGTGCGAATGCTGCTACGACGAGGCGCTCGACTGGGCCCGCCAGCGGCAGACATTCGGCCAGCCGCTGGCGGCGCATCAGGTCGTGCGCCACAAACTGGCCGACATGCAGATGCGCATCGCATCGACCCGCGCCTGGCTCGATCGCGTCGCGGCGCATGCCGATGCCGGCGACGCCGGCGCCGAGTGGGTTGCCGAAGTCTGCCTGTTGAAGAACCACGCCACGCAGGCGCTGCAGTTCTGCGCCGACCAGGCCGTGCAGATCCTCGGCGGCATGGGCTACATGCGCGGCACGGCGAGCGAGCGCATCTACCGCGAGGTGAAGGTGCTGATGATCGGCGGCGGCGCCGAGGAAATCATGAAGGACCTCGCGGCGCGCCAGCTCGGCATCTGATCAGAGCGTGCGCTGCCAGTAGCCGACGTCGATCCAGCGGTCGAACTTGAAGCCGACTTCGGCGAAGTGCGCCACCTTGCGCATGCCGAATTTCTCGTGCAATGCGACGCTGGCGGCATTGGGCAGTGCGATGCCGCCGATCGCCACGTGCAGGCTGCGCGCGGCCAGGGCATCGAACAAGCCTGTGTAGAGCTGCGTGCCGATGCCGCATCCGGTGTGTGCGACATCGAGATAGACCGTCGTCTCCACCGAATGACGGTAGGCGCAGCGGCCCTTCCATTTCGAGGCGTAGGCGTAGCCGACGATCACGCCGCCGGTGTCGGCAACCAGCCACGGCAGGCCCGCGGCGGCCGTTTCGGCGAGCCGGGCGGCCATCTCGGCGCCATCGATCGGCGTTTCCTCGAACGTGACGATGGTGTCGGTGATGTAGTGGTTGTAGATGCGCGCGATGGCGTCGGCGTCGGCGGCAATGGCTGGGCGGAGTTCGGCGGACATGGGCTTGAGACTACAGTCGTGGCGGGACGGCGGTCTGCGCGAATTCGGCAAGCAGCGCACGCGCGGGCCGTTGCAGCGCGGCCAGATCGAACGCGGCTTGGCGCGCGGCCATCAGGCGTGCGCGTTCGGCGCGCAGCCGTGCGGTGAGCGCGGCGTCGGTGCAGCGGGTTTCGGCGAGTGCGAGCATCGCCATCGTCTCGTGCAACGCACGTTGCGCGAAGAAGGCTTCGCACATCGCGCCCAGCGTGGCGGGGGCATCGCGCCACGACTGGCCGGCAAACAGATGCTGCGTGACCCATTGCCCGGCGCCGAAACACTCGAACGCGGCGCAACCGGGGAAGCCGTCATCGGCAAGCGAGCCGTGGATCGCGCAGCGGTAGTCGGGCTTGATGTGCCGGCAGGGCTGGTGCGCCGGTTTGTCGAAGCCGAAGCCCTGCTCGGCATCGAATGGCAGGGCGACGCAGCAAAGGCCGGCGCAGGCGGCGCAATCGGCGCGCAGGTCGGCAGGCAGTCCGCCGGCACCGGTTGGCGTCACGTCGCGGCCGGGCAGGCGCGCGCGGTCGACACGCCCTTGAGGAAGGCGCGCCGGATGCCGCCGGCGGCGATGGCGGCAGACACCTGTTTCGAATAGCGCTCGGCACCGGAGAGCTTGCGCACCCAGCCGCGGAAGGGCACGATGCCCTCGGCGGTCTTTTGCAGTGCGCTGCCGGCGAAATCGCCGCCGCGTTCGATCAGTCCGGGGTCGTCCTTGGCGGGCGGTGCGTCGAGATCCGGCCCCAGCACTTCGTCAAGCGCACGCACGTCGTCGGCCAGTTGGGCGCAGGTGGCATCCGCGGCCAATGCGTACGGGGTCTTCTTCGCCGCCTTCAGCACATCCGGGATCGGCGCGTTGACGAGATTGAGGTCGGACAGCGGCGTCGTTGCGGCCTTGGTGACGCGATCCCCGCCCGACGATGCGCAGGCGGAGAGCAACAGCGGGGCGGCAAGGAGCGCGAGCGCAAGGGCGTGCGGACGCAGGCAGGCGGGATTCATGGGTAGCGTTTCCGGGTGTCGGCGATGGAGAGTTTCATGAGGTCTTCGAGCACGGCCATGTCGATGTCGGTCAGACGCTTGACATAGATGCAGGCCTTGCCGGCCCTGTGCTTGCCCAGACGGGCGAGCATCGCCTCGCGTTCGGGAAAGCAGGCACTGGCGTAGATCGAGAAGTCGCCCTTGCGCGGCGAGAAGCCGACCATGCAGGCATCGCCTTCGTGGCCGCTGTCGTAGCGGTAGTGGTATTGGCCGAAGCCGACGATGCTCGGTCCCCACATCACCGGCGGGCAGCCGGTGAGGCGCGAGAGCAGCGTCGAAAGCACGTCGCATTCGCGGCGGCGGCCGTCGTTGCCGGCCGTGGCGGCATCGAGGAAGGCGGCGACATCGGCCGCCGTGGCGCGGGTCTTGGTCTCAGACATGGGCGGGCTCCCTGGTGGCATGCTCGGCAAGGCGGGCAATGACGAATTCGGTGAGATCGGGCGGCACACCGCCGGCCAGCGCGCGAAAGCGGTCGATCAGCCGGCCGCCATCGAACGGACCGTCGGCCCACAGCAGTGGCGTCTGCGCCTTGCCGGCGATCGGGTTGCCTTCGTCGACGACGTAGTGGCGGTAGCCTTGCGCGAGATCCCAGGTGATCGAATGCTCGCGGCGGTATTTGTCGTAGGCAAGCTGGAAGCCGAGCGGCTGGTCGTCGTCGCCGACCCAGACGACGAGGTCGAGGTCGTGGCTGAAGAACCCGCGGCGCCGCGGTTCGCCGGGCTTTTGCTGGACGTGGGTCAGGTCGCGGAGCATGGCGCCGGGACGGGGACGTGTCGTTTCATGTATTCAGGATACTGGTTTGCGGGGCGGCGGTGGCTGTCCTTGCATCGGGGGCGAACACCGGGTTGGAATCCGGAATACTGTATATTAAAACAGTATCCGGCAAAAATCCCATCATGCTCCCCGCCTACGCGGAACTCCACTGCCTGTCGAACTTCAGCTTCCTGCGCGGCGCCTCGCACGCCGAGGAGCTGGTGACGCGCGCGCAGGCGCTGGGCTATGCGGCGCTGGCGATCACCGACGAGTGTTCGTTCGCCGGCAGCGTGCGCGCGCATCTGGCGTGGCGCGAGGCGCGCGAGCAGGGCGCCGCGCTCAGGCTGATCCACGGCACCGAGCTGCGCCTGGCCTGCGGGCTGCACGTGGTGCTGCTGGCCTGCAACCGTGCCGGCTACGGCAACCTGTCGGCGCTGGTCACGCTGGGACGGCGGCGTGCCGGCAAGGGCGCCTACCATCTGACGCGTGGCGACCTGACGGGCTGGAACGGCGAGGGCGTGCCCGACTGCCTGGCGCTGCTGATACCAAACTACAGTGGTGGCGGGACGGCGGTCGACGCGGCCACTGTCGTCGACGCCACCACGCATCCCGCGCACGGTCGCTGCGCCCCCGCCTGCGGCGGGTCCCCCTCCGCTGTGCGCGGTCGCTATGGTGACATGGCGCAAAAGATCGCCGACGACGCGCGCTGGCTCGCCGGGCACTTCGCCGGCAGGGCGTGGATCGCCTGGGAGCGCCACCTGGCGCCGGACGATGCCGAGCGGCTGGCCGACTTGCGTGCGGTGGCCGCTGCCAGCGGCTTGCCGCTGGTAGCGGCGGGCGACGTGCACATGCACGCACGCGCGCGCCGACCCTTGCAGGATGCGATGACGGCGCTGCGCCTGAACACCACGGTGCAGACGGCGGGCGATGCGCTGTTCGCCAACGGCGAGCGGCATCTGCGCACGCGCCTTGCCCTGTCGCGGCTGTATCCGCCCGAGCTGCTGGCGCAGACGCTGGTGGTGGCGGCGCGCTGCGATTTTTCGCTCGACGAATTGCGCTACGAGTATCCGGATGAAGTCGTGCCTGCCGGCCAGACGCCGATGGGCTGGCTTGCCGCATGCACCGAGGCGGGTCTCGCCCGCCGCTATCCGGACGGCATTCCGGCGAAGGTGCGCGCGCAGGTCGACCACGAATACGCGCTGATCGACGCGCTGGACTACGCGCCGTATTTCCTCACGGTGTACGAGATCGTCGCCTGGGCACGCGAACAGAAAATCCTTTGCCAGGGACGCGGCTCGGCGGCGAACTCGGCGGTGTGCTACGCACTGGGCATTACCGAAGTCGACCCGGCGCGCGCCAGCCTGCTGTTCGAGCGCTTCGTGTCGAAGGAGCGCAACGAACCGCCGGACATCGACGTCGATTTCGAACACGAGCGCCGCGAAGGGGTGATCCAGCACATCTACGCCAAATACGGCCGCGAACGCGCGGCGCTGGCAGCCACCGTGATCTGCTGGCGCACGCGCGGCGCGCTGCGCGATGCCGGCCGTGCGCTGGGCATCGCCCGCGAACACATCGACCATCTGGCCGGCAACCTGGGCTGGTGGCACGACCGCGCCGAGCTGCCGGCGCGCTGCGCCGAGATCGGCCTCGATCCGGCCACGCCCGCCGTGCGCCGCTGGCTGGCGCTGGCTGGTGAGCTGCGCGGGCAGCCGCGGCATCTGTCGCAGCATGTCGGCGGCTTCGTAATCGCGCGGGGCCGACTCGATCGGCTGGTGCCGGTCGAGAACGCCGCGATGCCCGAGCGCACGGTGATCCAGTGGGACAAGGACGACATCGACACGCTGGGCCTGATGAAGGTCGACGTGCTGGCGCTGGGCATGCTCTCGGCCATCCGCCGCATGCTCGATGCGGTGTCGCGGCTGCGTGGCGCGCCGCTGGCCATGAGCGACATCCCGGCCGAAGACCCGGCCACCTACGTGATGATCTCGCGCGGCGACACGGTCGGCGTGTTCCAGATCGAATCGCGCGCGCAGATGGCGATGCTGCCGCGCCTGAAGCCGCGCACGTTCTATGACCTGGTCATCGAAGTGGCGATCGTCCGTCCCGGCCCCATCCAGGGCAACATGGTGCATCCCTACCTGCGCCGGCGCGAGGGCAGCGAGCCGGTGGTGTACCCGTCGGAGGCTGTGCGCGGCGTGCTCGAACGCACGCTGGGCGTGCCGATCTTCCAGGAGCAGGCGATGCAGCTGGCGATCGTCGCCGCCGGTTTTTCGCCGGGCGAGGCGGACAAGCTGCGCCGCGCCATGGCGGCCTGGAAGCGCAAGGGCGGCCTCGGCCCTTTCCGCGAGCGGCTGCTCGGCGGCATGGCCGCGCGCGGCTACGCCGCCGAGTTCGCCGAAGCGCTCTACCGGCAGATCGAGGGCTTTGGCGAATACGGTTTTCCCGAATCGCATGCGGCCAGCTTCGCGCTGCTGGTGTATGTCTCGGCGTGGCTCAAGCGGCATCATCCGGCGGCCTTCCTCGCCGGGCTGCTGAACGCGCAGCCGATGGGCTTCTATTCGCCCTCGCAGCTGGTGCAGGATGCGCGCCGGCACGACGTGCCCGTGTGGCCGGTGGATGTGACGGCCAGCGACTGGGAGAGCACCGTGGTACCGGCAAACTACAGTGGTGGCGGGACGGCGCATGAGGGGGTACGACTGGGCCTGCACCAGATCAAGGGCCTCAAGGAGGCCAGCGGGCAGCGGCTGGTCGCCGCGCGGGCCGCGGCGCCGTTCGTCGATGTCGCCGACATGGCGCGCCGCGCGGGCCTCGACCGCCGCGATCTCGACCTGCTCGCCGATGCCGATGCGCTGCAGGGCCTCGCCGGCCATCGCCGCCAGGCGGCATGGGCCGCGGCCGCCGTGCCGCTGGCGCGCGATCTGTTGCATGCCGCGCCGCCCGCCGAGTGCGAGGCGGTGCAGCTGCCGGCGGCGCGCGAGGGCGAGGCCATCATCGCCGACTACCGCCGCCTGCGGCTGACGCTGGGCAGGCATCCGCTGGCGCTGCTGCGCGCGCGCTTGCAGGCCAAACGCTATGTGGCCGCCGCCGACATGGAGGCGCGCGGCGATCGCGCGCTGGTGCGCGTGGCCGGGCTGGTCACCTGCCGGCAGCGGCCGGGTACCGCCAGCGGCGTGGTGTTCGTGACGCTGGAAGACGAAACCGGCAACGCCAACATCGTCGTCTTCAACGATCTGGCCGAACGCCAGCGCCGCGAACTGCTCGGCGCGCGACTATTGGGCGTCGCCGGTCAGTTGCAGGTGCAGGGCAGCGGCGAGCATGTGGTGGTGCATCTGGTCGCCAAGCGGCTGTTCGACCACAGCGCACTGCTGGGCGAGCTGAGCATCGGCAGCCGCGACTTCCATTAGCGTGGCGACATGCAAGCGACGCGATCACCGCCCATGGTTGCCGGCAAGGGAATCAACGAAGGCTCTCGCGCACAAATCCTTCCGTCAACGCCTGCAAACGACCACGCCTTTGCGCAAGAGCCGCGCGAATCGCAGTGGCATCGGCCAGCATGCTCCTCACTCTCGCCACCAGCTCCTCGGCGCGGAATTCCGGTGCCGAGAGGCAGTATTCGCCCAGATCGAGCAGTTCCATGAAGCCCCGATGCTTGATGTCGTAGGCCAAGGCAATGCAAGGGGTATCGGTACTGGCCGCAAGAATGCAGGAGTGAAGCATTCCTCCGACATGCAGATCGAGCGTGCGATAGGCCGCCAGCAGTTAGGCAGGGTCATCCGTGCCACCCCCGCCGCCGACCACGTCAATCGCAATGCCACGCGCTGCGAGCATGCGGGGAATGATCAGCTCTGTGGCGTAGTGGGGAAAGTAAAGCAACTCCGCATTGAACTCGGCCCCGATCTGCTCCAGCGCGCTGCAATAGTGTTCGAAGTTCCGCAGCAGCAGCGCGTTCGATGTCTTGCCGTGAAACGAAAAATTCACGCCGACACGCAGTCGCCCGCGAGATTGCGCGCGATCGCCGACGAACGATGCATCACGAGCGCGTGCACCCGCCACATGCGCGAAGTGGAGTGCCGGATCGCCGGTCAGGTGCACCGGCTTTGACGTGAGCCGCGACAACGCGTCCTGCGTGGCGACATCGCGCACTGAGATCGCCACCGCCTCTGCGAGCATTCGAGATACGAGTTCCGCGTCTTCATCGTGAATGGCAGACGAAGCCGAAGAGCCCTCCTTGCCCGGGCGATTCAGTCCGACCCCGAGAAAGACGGGCGGAATCCCCAGTCGCTGCATCGCATCGAAGTCATCCTTGACCCTTGACGAAAGTCGCCCATCCGCGCCAATGGCAAAGTATCCGCTCCCGCATACGACCAGCCCGGTTCGTTCTCCATTGGGTGCGACGTAGCGACCAAGATCGCCCCAGTTCATCGGCAACAGCTCCGCATCCGGGACAGCCTGGCGGACCATTGCGCAGGAAGCACGAAAGAGTGCGACATCGCCCAGATTGATGGCGTGACGACCTTCGTAATTTCTGTAGTCGATCCGCCCAAGTTCGCCGCGACGGGAACGCGCGACGTCGACGAGGGCATGGAACTGCCGGCGCACCTGACCGCGAAGGCGCCTGCCAACAGGGTCGGGCGCCGACCTGACGGCCTCTGCCCCATAAAGAATCAGTTTGGAGAACGACATGTTGAACCGCCTTGCCATTTCGATGATCCGAGCTGCCTCGCGCAGACATGGCCAGTGGCGGGCACGCGGGCGAACACTCAGCGAGAACCCATATTATGGGCAACACTTGCCGTCGATCGCGCATACACCGGCAGCCAACAGGCACCGCAATTGCCGGATCGCCGCGATCTATTTCATTGTTCGCACATAGTCGACCAACTGATCGAGCACGGCGCCCCAGCCGTCGTGGAAGCCCATGTCCTCGTGGCGCTTGCGCGAGGCGGCATCGGCATGTCGCCCGATCGCCACGTAGCGCGTGCCGTTGCCCACGGGCTCCAGCGACAGGCAGGCGGTGAAGGCGAATTCGGCGCATTCGTGGCCGGGTGCCGCGACGGGCGGCGGCAGCGGGCGGAAGCCCGGCCCCAGCGCACTGGTCCACACCAGCCGCCGGTTGGGGACGATCTCCAGGTAGCAACCGTCGCTGGGAAATTTCTGGCCTTCGGGCGAGCGCATCACGGTATGAAAGCGTCCGCCGGGGCGAAGGTCGATCTCGCAGGCGACGGTCTGCCACGGCGCCGGGCAGAACCACGGCAGCAGATGCAAGGGATCGGTCCATGCACGCCAGATGCGTTCGACGGGCACATCGACATCGCGTTCGAGCACGAGGTCAAGCTCGGCGTCAAAGCGGAACCACTCGGGATAGGCCATGATGTTTTCTGCGGTAGGGGCGAGGCGCCGATCATAGGCCGCCCGCGCGGCGGATGGGATAATCCGCGCATGGTTGCCACCGCCAAAACACAGTCGTCGCAGCGCGGCGCATCGCCCGCTGCCGCCGACGCCGACACCGCTGCGCTCGCCTGGGCAACGGCGCGTTACGGCGCGTCGCGCCTATCGACTGGCGAGCCGGTGCTCGATCACGCGATCGGCATGGCCGCGCAGGTGGCCGCCCTCGGACTCGATACCGCCAGCCGGCTGGCCGCGATCCACTTCGCCGCCGCCGATTTCACGCCGCATGCGCAGGACGCGCTGGCGCGCGAAGCGGGTGACGAAGTCGCCACGCTGGTGGCTGCGCTGGCACGGCTGAAGACCTTGCGGCCGCTGATCGCTGCCGAGGTGGCCGGCGCCACGGGCGCTGCCCGCGGCGAGAAGCGTGCGCGCGACGTGGCCTCGCAGGCGGAAGTGCTGCGCAAGATGCTGCTGGCGATGTCCACCGATCTGCGCGTGGTGATCCTGCGTCTGGTGAGCCGTGCGCAGACCTTGCGCTGGTACGCCAGCTTCGGCGCCGCGCCGGCGGCCGAGATCGATGCCGCGCGCCGCAATGTCGCGCATGAAACCCTGGCCGTGTATGCGCCGCTGGCCAATCGCCTCGGCGTCTGGCAGGTGAAGTGGGAACTCGAAGACCTCGCCTTCCGCTTCCTGGAGCCGGACACCTACAAGCGCATCGCCGGCCTGCTCGACGAAAAGCGCGGCGAACGCGAGCTGTTCATCACCACGGCGGCGGCGCGCATCCGCGCCGAGCTGGCAGGCACGCCCGAACTGGCCGGACAGATCGAAGTTTATGGGCGGCCCAAGCACCTCTACAGCATCTGGAACAAGATGCGCGCCAAGACGCTCGATTTCACCGAGGTGTATGACGTGCGCGCGCTGCGCGTGGTGGTGCCCGAGGTCCGCGATTGCTACACGGTGCTGGGCATCGTGCACCACCTGTGGGCGCCGATCCGCGGCGAATTCGACGACTACATCTCGCATCCCAAGGGCAACGACTACCGCTCGCTGCATACGGCGGTGATGGTCGAGGACGGCCGGCCGCTGGAAGTGCAGATCCGCACCCACGACATGCACCGCCACGCCGAGCTGGGCGTCGCCGCGCACTGGCGCTACAAGGAGGCCGGACATTCGGCGAAGGCCAGCGGCGAATACGAGGACAAGATCGCCTGGCTGCGGCAACTGCTGTCGTGGCGCGACGACGTCGCCGATGCTGCCGACTGGGCGGCGCAATTCAAGCGCGCGGCGCTCGACGACACGATCTACGTGATGACGCCGCAGGGCCGCGTGATCGACCTGCCGCGCGGCGCGACGCCGGTCGACTTCGCCTATCGCGTGCATACGGATCTGGGCCACCGCTGCCGCGGCGCGCGCGTCGATGGGCACATGGTGCCGCTCGATACGCCGCTGGACAGCGGCCAG
>JBGARB010000057.1:0-16886 GCA_044230495.1 Rhodocyclaceae bacterium | reverse complement strand
GACATTCACGCGGGCGAGGCGAAAGCCGCGCGGCAGCCTGGGTCGCGGCGGCGGGGCGTCCTTGAGGCAGAACACGCCGCCGCACCGCGTGCAGCGGAAGTGCACATGGCTTTCGTGCGCGCCCAGCGGATCGCTGGCGGCGAAGCGGAAGGTGCGACGGGCATCGGCGGCCTTTTGCGCCAGACCGTTGGCGACCAGCCAGTCCAGCACCCGATAGACGGTGACGCGATCGACCTCGCCGGCGGCCTCGCGCAGCCGGTCGAGCAGCTCGCGATGGCTCAGCGGCGCCGGCGCTGCGCGCAGCACGCGCAGGACTTGCAGTCGCGGTGCGGTCAGCCGCGCGCCGAGCGTGCGCAGCAGGCGGGATTCATCGTCGGCGGCGACGGCGGTCGTCGCGGGATGCAGATTCGGCATCCCTGCAGCTTATCGCAACTGTGTTGCAGATGCAATTCTGTTGCGATTACCCGGACGAACGGTTCAGGCGAAGCTTTGCACGAAGAAATTGGCAATCAGGAAGTCCGGCCCGCTTTCCAGCGTTTCGCGCGGCAGCAGGCGGGCCACCTTTTCTTCCAGCCTGAAACGCAGCCCGATGCCGCTCTCGACGGAATTCGGCGGCACCGCCATGCGGGCGTATTCGCCGACCACCGGCAGGTCAAGGATCAGCGCATCGATGGACAGCCCGTCGGCATCCGCCACCACCGCGCGGGCGTTCTTCGAGACGGTCTCGATGCCCAGATAGACCATGCGGTTCTCGACGCCCGGCGGCAGCGAATGCGTCGGATCCTCGAACTCCGCAGGGCCGCGCGAGACCCTGCGGACGATGCCCACCAGCCAGTTGCTGCCGCCTTCGGGCAGGGTCACGACGATCGCGCCGATGCGGGTCCAGTCTTCCCGCCCGACCGGCCCGTGGATCGCCATGCCGCCGAGGCTGACATCGCTGGCCGACCAGGTTTCGAGCGGCCCGACCTTGGTGCGCGAGGTCGACAGCGCATAGGCGATCGTCTGCAACGCATTGTCGAAGCCGTGCGTCAGCGCCAGCGAGGCGTTGGCCTGCCGGCGCACATGCACGCGCATGGGCGGCTTGGGTGCCCAGCACAGCGCGAGATGCTTGAGCACCTCGCGCACTTGCGCCGACGGGTACTGCCCGGCCAGATTGACGTGCGCAGGCACGGCGCCGGAACTCTCCATCGTGGCGAGCAGGTCGTCAACGCCGGCGAGGGCCTTGCCGCCATTGAAGAAGTACAACGAATCGCTGACCTCGGGCACCCGCGCCAGGCGCGAGGGCGGCGCCGGACGGGCGATGTCGATCCAATAGACGTTTTCCGGCCGCACCGCCCGCGTGAGGTTGAAATCGCGCAGGAAGTGCGCGATCAGCCGCTCGCCCAGCTCGATCTCGATGGGCTCCAGCGTGTCCATGGCGGCGACGTGGAAAAGCAGGATCTTGAGGTACTCGGACTCGGCCGTGGTCTTGCCGTGGCCCGGATGCAGTTCGACTTCGCGGCTGGCCACGTTCAGCGCCACCGCCTCGCGATACAAGCCGCCCACCATCGCCCAGAAGGCTTCCGGGGGCTGCCGGTAGTAGAACTGGTTCCACTTCTGCGTCGCCGCGCGGGCATTGAGCGCGCCGGCAAACAGCGTCGCCAGGATTTCCTTGGGCAGGTCGACGTCCTTGCCGCCGGCGTGCATCCGCGCGACGCACTTTTCATAGCAGTCGGCGAGCAGCGCCCAGAACCGCAACTCGACGTTCCACAGCGCTTGCGCGGCGCGCGAGTCGGTGTCGCCCTGAACGAACTCGCGGCCCAGGCGCCGGGCCTGCGGCGCCGCGGCGCCGCCGATCAACGCGATGCGCTCGGCCAGCATGGCGAGCTTGAAGCCATCGGCATTGGAGAGCGATTCGAGCCATGCCGTGGCGTCGCCCAGCGCCGTGCGCGGGTCCGCCCGCGTGAGTTGCGCCGCAATGTTCTTCGCCTCGTTCGGATTGGCGAGCGGATGGTCGGGCTTGGCCGAGAAGAAATTGAACATCACGATCCCATCCAGCGGTCGAGCAGGTCGGCGCCCCAAGCAACGCCGAAGCCCGTGAGGTCGGTACCGACGGCACCGAGGCCCCCCTTGCAATTCACGGCCGACAGGTCGACATGCAACCATGGCCGGCCATCGACGAAACGCTGCAGAAACCGCGCCGCCAGGATGTGGTCGGCTTCGCCATCCATCGTGCATTGAAGCGTGTCGGCCACTTTCGATTCGAGTGCGGCGTCGTAATCCTGCGCCATCGGCAGCACGACGACGCGCTCGCCGCTGCTGGCGCCTGCCTCCACTGCATGGGCGGCCAAGGCCGGCTCGCTGGCGAAAACGCCGCTGTGGCGCGTGCCCAGGGCGACGACCATCGAGCCGGTGAGCGTGGCGAAGTCGATCACCAGATCGGGCGCCGGTCGGGCCCGCACGGCCAGCGTCAGCGCATCGGCGAGCACCATGCGGCCTTCGGCATCGGTATGCACCACCTCGATGGTCGTGCCGTCGAGCGCAGTGATCACATCGCTCTGCGCATACGCCTCCGGCGACAGATGATTGCGGGCGATGGCCAGCCACGCATCGATGGCGATCGGCAGGTTGCGCCGGGCACACGCTTGCAGCAGGCCCAGCGCGACGGCGCTGCCGCCCATGTCCTCGTGCATGTTCTGCATGTAGCGCGCGGTCTTCAGGTTCATGCCGCCGGTGTCGAAGCAGATGCCCTTGCCGACCAGCGCGACCCGCCGCTTGGCCTTGCCGCGCGGCCGCCACCGCAGATGCACGATTGCCGCATCGCGTTGCGGCGATCCCTGCGCGACGGCACAAAAGGCGCCGGCGCCCATCTTGCGCAGCGCAGCGAAGTCGAACTCCTCGTGATCCAGGCCGGTCGCGTCGGCCAGGGCGCGGATACGCCGGCGGAAGGCCGTCGGCGTAAGCACATTGTGAGGCAGCGCAGTCAGTTCGCGGGCAAGGCAATTGCCGGCAGCCACCGCTTCGGTACGCGCCACATCGGCTGGACGCAGCGGCGAATGCAGGTGGATGCGTGCCAGCGGCTTTCCGGTCTCGCGCTTTTGTGCCGGCAACACGGCGCCGCCGAGCAAGGCGACGTAACAGGCATCGTCTGCCCAGACGGCATCCGCAGCGTGGATCGCGAGCGACTTCGGTGATTCATCGAGCAGCGATGCCAGCGCCTTGCGCAAACGGACAAGCCGCTCGAAGCGCGGCAGGCCGGGCGCAGCCATCAGCAGGGCGATGCGCTGGCCCTGCGGGGTATCGATGGCCAGCGGCGTCTTTGCCAACTCATCCGGCTTGCTGCCCTTGCGCGCCAGCGCAGCGACGAACTGGTCGCGGCCCGGCAGTCCGGCCGGCAGCGATTTCGCCGCGGCGATCACGATCAGGACGTGCGCGAGCTCTCCCAGCGCGCCGAGCTCCCCCAGCGGCCTGCAGTCGACAGCGGCGGTTTTCATCGCGGTCTTCATTGTTTGTCGTCGGCCGTCCGATATGATTCGCGGTTGATTATAGATATGTGATAACCCCTCATGCAGGCCTATCTCGACCTGATGCGCCACGTTCTGGCACAGGGTCACGCCAAGTCCGACCGCACCGGCACCGGCACGCGCTCGGTCTTCGGCCACCAGATGCGCTTCGATCTGGCGGCCGGCTTTCCGCTGCTCACCACCAAGAAACTGCACACGCGCTCGATCATCCATGAATTGCTGTGGTTCCTGCGCGGCGACACCAACATCCGCTATCTGCAGGAAAACGGTGTGCGCATCTGGGACGAATGGGCCGACGGCAACGGCGACCTCGGACCGGTGTATGGTCACCAATGGCGGCACTGGCCGGACGGGCAGGGCGGCGAGATCGACCAGATCCGCCAGCTGATTGACGGCCTGCGGCGCAACCCCGATTCGCGGCGGCATATCGTTTCGGCATGGAATCCGGCCGACATCCCGAAAATGAAGTTGCCGCCGTGCCACGCGCTGTTCCAGTTCTACGTCGCCGACGGTCGCTTGTCGTGCCAGCTCTATCAGCGCAGTGCCGACATCTTCCTCGGCGTGCCTTTCAACATCGCGTCCTACGCCCTCTTCACGCTGATGGTGGGTCAGGTGTGCGGTCTGCAGCCGGGCGAGTTCATCTGGACGGGCGGCGATTGCCACCTCTACAGCAACCACCTTGAGCAGACCCGCTTGCAGTTGTCGCGCGAACCGCGGGCATTGCCGACCATGCGCCTGAACCCGGCGGTGGACGACATTTTTGCCTTCCGCTTCGAGGATTTCACGCTCGAGGGCTACGACCCGCATCCCCACATCGCGGCCCCGGTGGCCGTGTGACGAGGCAATCGTCCATGATCCTTGCAGGCGATATCGGCGGCACCAAGAGTCATTTCGGCCTGTTCGACGGCGACGCGCTGGTCGCCGACGCGCGCTTCGAGAATGCCGCCTTCACCGACTTCGCGGCGGTCATCGCGGCACTCGTCGCGTCGCCGCTGTTGGCACACCGGCACATCAATCGCGCCTGCCTCGCCGTCGCCGGCCCGGTCGGCGACGATGGGCGCTCGGCGCACCTGACCAATCTGCCGTGGTCGATCGACGGCGGCGCGATCGGCGCTGCGCTCGGCGGCGTCGAAGTGCGCGTGGCGAACGACTTCGCGGCCGCCGCGCTCGGCGCCATCTCGTCGCCCGCCGACTCCCTGGTCAGCTTGCAGGCGGGCGAGCCGCTGGCCGATGCGCCGCGCCTCGTCGTCGGCGCCGGCACCGGCCTGGGCATGGCGATCGTGCTGCGCGAGGGCACACGCTGGCGGGTCGTTCCCGGTGAGGGCGGGCACGTCGCCTTCGCGCCCACCGACGATGAGCAGGATGCGCTGCTGCATTTCCTGCGTCGGCGCGGGCGGCGCGTGACGTGGGAGCGCGTCGTCGCCGGGCCGGGCCTGGCCGCGATGCATACTTTCTTCAGCGGTCATCATGAAGACCCGGAGCCGGAATGGGTCGGCACGCAAGGGCTGGCAGACCCGACCTCCGTCGCCGGCCGCGCGCTGCGGCTCTTCGTGCAGCTCTATGGCGCCTACGCCGGCGACATGGCGCTGACCTGCCTGCCGCGCGGCGGCGTGTTCCTTGCCGGCGGCATCGCCGCCAAGATCCTCCCTGCCCTCACGGATGGCCGCTTCTGCGCGGCCTTCAACCACAAGCCGCCGCACGAGGCGCTGATCGTCCGCATGCCGGTGCATGTGGCCACCGATCCGGTACTCGCGCTGCGCGGCGCCGCCCTGCTCGCGCGCTGACGCGACGGCAAGCGCCGTCCCGCCACCACTGTAGTTTCGCGGCACACCGCAGGGTGCTGTCGGCGGGCTTGTTGATGCCTGTCAACATCGTCGTGTCATGGCCGGCGTCCAATATCCATGGGCCTTTTGACGAGGAGAACGCACATGGCAACCACCAAACGCAAGGCGGCGGTTTCGACGACTCCAGCACCGGCGAACGTGCCGGTCGCCAAGCCCGCGACTGCGGAAGTGAAATCGGCCGTCAAGCCCGCGAAGGCGGCGGCGAAGCCCGTCGCAAAAGCCACGGCAGCCAAGCCTGAGGCGGCCAGGAAGCCGGTTGCCGGCAAACCGGTTGCGGCCAAGAAGGCGTCTGCGCCGAAGGCGGCAGCCAGCGATACGGTACCAGTTGCGAAATCGCGCACGCCGCGCCGCGCGCCGGCCGCCAAGGCCGTCAATGGCAGCGTGTCGGCAGCCCAACGGCGGAACTACATCGAGGTGGCGGCGTATTACATCGCCGAATGCCGCAGCTTCGCGCCGGGCAATCCGCTCGACGACTGGGTGCAGGCGGAAGCCGAAATCGACCGCCTGATCGCGGAGGGTTCCCTCGGCAAACGCTGATCAGACCGGCGCGAGGACGAGCGCCGCCAATGGCGGCAATGTGAGTTCCAGCGCGGCAGGTTGCCCCATCCAGTCGACAGGACTTGCCAGCACCTCGCCACCATTGCCCAAATCGCTGCCGCCGTAGTGGCGCGAATCCGTGTTCAGCACTTCACGCCACCCTCCGGCGAACGGCACTCCGAGACGATAACCATGACGCGGCACCGGCGTGAAATTCATCACCGCAACGACGGCGCGCCCCGCGCGGTCGCGGCGAATCCAGCTGATGACCGACTGGTCGGCGTCATGGCAGTCGATCCACTGGAAGCCGGCGGACTCGAAATCGAGCTCGTGCAGCGGCGCATTGCGCACGACCAGGCGATTGAGGTCGGCCACCAGACGCTGCGTGCCCAGCGGCAGTTCGTCGGCCAGCGCCAGCCAGGGCAATTCGCGCGTCGCCTGCCACTCGGTGGCCTGGCCGAATTCGCTGCCCATGAACATCAGCTTCTTGCCCGGCGAACATGCCTGGTAGGCAAACAGCAGGCGCAGGTTGGCAAAGCGCTGCCACGCATCGCCCGGCATCTTGCCCAGCAGCGAGCCCTTGCCATGCACCACCTCGTCGTGCGAGAGCGGCAGCACGAAGTTCTCGGAGTAGGCGTAGATCTGGCCGAAAGTGAGCTTGTCGTGGTCGAACCGGCGATACACCGGGTCCTTGTGCAGATAGGCCAGCGTGTCGTTCATCCAGCCCATGTTCCACTTCATCGAAAAGCCCAGCCCGCCCAGATAAACCGGCCGCGACACCATGGGCCATGCCGTGGATTCCTCGGCGATGGTCAGCGCGCCGGGAAACTCGGCATGCACCATCTCGTTCATGGCCCGCAGGAAGTCGATGGCTTCGAGATTCTCGCGCCCGCCATGGCGGTTGGGCGTCCATTCGCCGGCCTTGCGCGAGTAGTCCAGATACAGCATCGAGGCCACGGCATCGACGCGCAACCCGTCGATGTGGAATTCCGCCAGCCAGTAATGCGCGGACGACATCAAAAAGCTTTTGACCTCATTGCGTCCGTAGTTGAAGACCAGCGTGCCCCAGTCCGGGTGCACCTTCTGTTTCGGGTCGGCATGCTCGAAGAGCGCCGAGCCGTCGAACTCCGCCAACGCCCAGGCATCCATCGGAAAGTGCCCGGGCACCCAATCGAGGATGACGCCGATGTTCGCGCCATGCAGGCGGTCGACGAGATGTCGCAGGTCGTCCGCCGTGCCGAAGCGCGAACTCGGCGCGAAAAACCCGGTGCACTGATAGCCCCACGATTCGTCGAGCGGATGCTCGGTCAGCGGCAGGAATTCGACGTGGGTGAAGCCCATCTGCTGCAGGTAGGGCACGAGCCGGTCGGCCATCTCGCGGTAGCTGTAAAAGCGTCCGTCGGCGTGGCGCATCCAACTGCCGGCGTGCAGTTCGTAGGTGCACATCGGCGCATGCAGCCAGTCGCGCGCGGCGCGCATCGCCATCCATTCGGCGTCGTTCCACGCGTATGCCGTCGAATCGACCACCACGCAGGCCGTTGCCGGCCGCATCTCGAATGCGCGGGCGTAGGGATCGGCCTTGACGACGACATGTCCGGCGCGCGTGCGCAGCTCGAAGCGATACAGGCTGCCCACGGGCAACTCGGGCAGGAACAGTTCCCAGACGCCCGAGGCGCCCAGCGAACACATCGGGTGCATGCGTCCGTCCCAGCCATTGAAGTCGCCGACCACCGACACGCGCTCGGCGTTCGGTGCCCAGACCCGGAAGCGCACGCCGGACACGCCCAGGCGCTGCTCGGCCTGCGCGCCCAGCACGCGCCAGCCCTGATGCAGCCGGCCGGCATTGAACAGGAAGAGATCGGCCTGAGGCGGCGCGACTTCAAACGCGTAAGGGTCGAACTGCTCGACGCCGTCGACGCACAATCGCCACGGACGGTCCGGCGGCTCGGTACCACGCCAGACGAACGCATCGGCACCCTGCCGGGTCAGCGGCTGCCACGTGCCGTCGGCCAGCGCCAACTCGACGCAGGCGGCCAACGGGCGGAACACCCGCAACACCCACGCCTTGCCGTCGCGATGCAGGCCCAGCGTGGCAAAGGGATCGTGATCGCGCGCCTCGCGCAATGCGGCAAAAGGTTCTTTCATCATCGGCTTAAACTAACCCGTCGAGCGGTCGGCTGCGCATGCGCGTCGGCTCTCAACGCAAGGAGACCAGTGTAATGCACACCCACCCCACCCCGTCCTTGCCCGCTTCGCCGGAGAGTCGTCCGGCACTCCAACTGGCGCGGCACGCCTATGCGCTGATCCTCGCTGGCGGCCGCGGCAGCAGACTGATGCAGCTTACCGACTGGCGCAGCAAACCGGCCGTACCCTTCGGCGGCAAATTCCGCATCGTCGACTTCACGTTGTCGAACTGCGTGAATTCCGGCATCCGCCAGATCGGCGTCGCCACGCAATACAAGGCGCAGAGCCTGATCCAGCACTTGCAGCGCGGATGGAGCTTCCTCGACGGCCGCTTCAAGGAGTTCATCGACATCCTGCCGGCGCAGCAGCAGGTCAGCGAAAGCTGGTACCGCGGCACCGCCGACGCGGTGTACCAGAACCTCGACATGCTCCGCCGCAGCGGCGCCCAGCACATCGTCATCCTTTCCGGCGACCACATCTACAAGATGGACTACGGCCGCATGCTCGCCGAGCACGTTGAAAAGGCGGCCGACCTGTCCATCGCCTGCATCGACGTGCCGCTCGCCGATGCCAGCGGTTTCGGCGTCATGCACATCGACGACGACAAGCGCATCGTGCAGTTCCTCGAAAAGCCCGCCTCGCCACCGGCGATGCCTGGCAAGCCCGACCGCGCGCTGGCCAGCATGGGGGTCTACATCTTCAACGCCGGCTTCCTCTTCGAACAGCTCATCCGCGATCACGACGACCCCAAGTCCAGCCACGATTTCGGCAAGGACGTGATTCCCTACAGCGTTTCGCGCTACCGCGTATTCGCCCACGAGTTCGCCGATTCCTGCGTCGGCATGGACGAGGGGCGGCCGCCCTACTGGCGCGACGTCGGCACGATCGACGCCTATTGGGAGGCCAACATGGAGCTGACCAAGGTGACGCCCGAACTCAACCTCTACGATGAGGACTGGCCGATCTGGACGCATCAGGAACAACTGCCGCCGGCGAAGTTCGTCTTCAACGACAACAACCGGCGGGGCGCGGCGATGGATTCGCTGGTCTCCGGCGGCGACATCATCTCCGGCGCGCTGGTGCGCAGCTCGCTGCTTTTCTCGCGTGTCCATGTGCACAGCTATGCCAGCGT
Organism: Rhodocyclaceae bacterium; assembly: GCA_044230495.1. Lineage (GTDB taxonomy): Bacteria > Pseudomonadota > Gammaproteobacteria > Burkholderiales > Rhodocyclaceae > JADJEF01. Next base: position 7,686 of record JBGARB010000057.1, on the reverse strand, counting down.
CGAGGATTCGGTGATCCTGCCTGGCGTCGATATCGGCCGCGGCGCGCATTTGCGTCGCGTCGTGGTCGACAAGCACTGCACCATCCCCGAAGGCATGCACATCGGCTTCGACCTCGACGAGGACCGCCAGCGCTTCTGCGTCAGCGAAGGCGGCATCGTGCTGGTCACGCCCGAAATGCTCGGGCAGGTCGCCCACCACATCCGCTGACCGCCCGTGGCCGCGCCGACGCTTGAAGTCGTTTTTCTCTGGCACATGCATCAGCCGGACTACCGCCGCCATGGCGGTGCCGGCGGCGGCGTCGGCGACGGCGGCTTCGAGATGCCGTGGACCTACCTGCATGCGCTGAAGGACTACAGCGACATGGCCGCGCACCTCGAGCGCCATCCGAAGGTGCGCTGCGTGGTGAACTTCGTGCCGGTGCTGCTCGAGCAGCTGGAGGACTATGCGGAGCAGTTTGCCAGCGGCCGTTTTCGCGACCCGCTGCTCGCCATGCTGGCCCGCGAGCATTTTTCCGCGCTGACGGCCCACGAACGCGAATTCCTGCTCGCCGCCTGCTTCCGCAGCAACCACGTGACGATGCTGGCGCCATTTCCGCGCTATCACCGCCTGCACACGCTCTACCAGACCCTGGCCACCGACGGTGGCCCGGCGCTGGCCTATCTGTCCACCGACTATTACGCCGACCTGGTGACCTGGTACCACCTTGCCTGGACGGGCGAAGCCGAGCGCCGCACCGATCCGGTGATCGCGCAGTTGCTCTCCAAGGGCGACGGCTATACGCTGGCCGACCGTCGCGCGCTGCTGGCCTCGATCGGTCGCGTGATCGGCGGCATCATCCCGCGCTACCGCGCGTTGGCCGAGCGCGGTCAGATCGAACTGTCGGCGACGCCGCAGACCCACCCGCTGTCGCCACTGCTGCTCGATCTGCGCAGCGCCCGCGAAAGCCAGCCCGATGCGCCGTTGCCGACTAGCGTCGCCAGCGGTGGTTATCCGGGCGGACAAACCCGCGTGCAGGCGCAGATCGCCGATGCCATTGCCAGCCATGCCGCGCGCTTCGGTGCACCGCCCGTCGGCATGTGGCCGGCGGAAGGCGCGATTTCGGCGGCGTTCGTGCAGCATTTGGCGAAGGCCGGCATCCGCTGGATCGCCAGCGGCGAAGGCGTGCTGCGCAACAGTTGCAACGCCAGCGGCCTGACTGACGCACGCGCGGCCTACGGCGCGTGGTCGCTCGACGATGCGCCTGGTCTGTCGCTGTTTTTCCGCGACGAGCGGCTGTCGGACCTGATCGGCTTCGATTTCGCCAAATGGCACGGTCGCGACGCCGCCCGCCATCTGGTCGCCGAGCTCGAGAACATCCGCCTGGGCGCCGCGCCGAATGAACGCTGCGTGGTCGGCATCGCACTCGATGGCGAAAACGCCTGGGAACACTATCCGTACAACGGCTGGTATTTTTTCGACGACCTTTACGGCGTGCTCGCCGATCACCCGACCCTCCGTACGACCACCTACGGCGATCTCGTGGCGGCCGGATTGCCGTCGCGTCCCTTGCCCCGGCTGGTCGCCGGCAGCTGGGTGTATGGCACGCTATCGACATGGATCGGCGATGCCGCCAAGAACCGCGCCTGGGACCTGCTCTGCGCCGCCAAGCGCAGCCTCGACCTGGTGTTCGCCAGCGGCCGTCTCGATGCCGCGCAGAAGGCGTCGGCCCTTTGCCAGTTGGCCGTCTGCGAAAGTTCGGACTGGTTCTGGTGGTTCGGCGACTACAACCCGTCCGATGCCGTGGCGAGCTTCGACAGGCTCTACCGGGACAACCTCAAACGGTTGTACCGCCTGCTGCTGCTCGACGCACCGGCACAGCTTGACGTGCCGATTTCGAAAGGTGCCCACGGCAGTGCCATGACCAGCGGCAGCATGCGCCGCGCCAGCTGACCTTGGAGAACCCGATGGACCCCCACGCTCACCTTTGTTCGCTGCCCCCCGCGGGGGCGCATGCCTCCCTCGGGACGGCCCTTCGGGAGGCATGATGCCCGGCACGCGCTTTCCGCTCGAAGTCAATCCGGAGATCCCCGCCCGCCTCACGCGGCTCGAAGAACTGGCCAACAACCTCTGGTACAGCTGGGACCGACCGACGCGGGCGCTGTTCTCCCGTCTCCATCTGGGACTGTGGCGTGCCGTCAATCACAGTCCGAAAGCCTTCCTCAAGCGCATCGACCAGAAACGGCTGACCGAGACTGCCGACGATCCGGTCTTCCTCGGCACGCTCGGACGTACGCTGGCCGCCTACGATGCCTATCACACGGCGCCGGCCACCGTCGAACTGCCCGGTCGGCCGCCGCTGCAGTCCGAAGACCTGATCGCGTATTTCTGCTTCGAATTCGGCTTCCATGAAAGCCTGCCGATCTATTCCGGTGGACTCGGCATCCTCGCCGGCGACCATTGCAAAGGCGCCTCCGACCTGCGTCTGCCGTTCGTCGCCGTCGGTCTGCTCTATCGTCAAGGCTACTTCCACCAGACCATCGACCGCGACGGCATCCAGCACGCTCACTACGGCGACAATGACTTCGACGACATGGCGATCGAACCGATGCGCCGCGAGGATGGCAGCGAGGTGTATGTCAGCGTCGATTACCCGGGCCGCGTCGTGCACGCCAAGGTCTGGCGCGCGACGGCCGGCAAGACGCGACTGTTCCTGCTCGACACCTACCTCGAAGCGAACCGGCCGGCCGATCGCGACATCACCCACCAGCTCTACGGCGGCGACCGGCGCAACCGCATCGAGCAGGAAATCCTGCTTGGCATCGGCGGCGTACGCGCGTTGCGCGAACTGGGCATCCGACCGACCGTCTGGCACATCAACGAGGGGCACGCGGCCTTTCTGGTGCTCGAGCGCATCCGCGGCGTCAAGGCGCAGGGCATGGGCTTTGCCGAAGCCATCGAGGCGGCGGCGGCGAATACGGTATTCACCACGCACACGCCGGTGCCGGCCGGCCACGACCATTTCGGCGAGGAGATGATTGCCGAGTATTTCGCCGACTTCTGCCGCAGCGCCGGCGTGCAGGTCGACGAGATCATGGGCCTGGGGCGTGTGAATGGCGTGCGCGAATTCAACATGACCGCGCTGGCGCTGCGCGGGTCCCGTTTCCACAACGGCGTCTCGCGCATCCACGGCGAAGTATCTTCGCGGATCTGCGCCGATCTCTGGCCGCAGATCCTGCCTACCGAAAACCCGATGGGTTACGTGACCAACGCGGTGCACGTGCCGACCTTCCTCGCCACCGACTGGTACGAAACCTTCGACCGCTACCTTGGCCTGGGCTGGCAGCACCGGCAAACCGATCACAACTGCTGGCAGGGCGTGCATCGCATTCCGGACCAGATCTTCTGGAGCATCCGGCAGTCGCTCAAGGCGCAGATGCTGCATCTGGTGCGGCACCGCATCCGCGTGCAATACATGCGCAACCAGGGCTCCGAGGCCCACCTCGACCGCGTCCTGCGCCACGCCGATCCGGCCAATCCGACGACGCTGATCATCGGCTTCGCGCGCCGCTTCGCGACCTACAAGCGGGCCACGCTGCTGTTCAACAACCTCGACTGGCTGCGCCAGATCCTCGCCGACCACGGTCATCCGGTGCTCTTCATCTTTGCCGGCAAGGCGCACCCGGCGGACCAGCCGGGGCAGGAGATGATCCGCCGTATCGCGCAGATGAGCCAGGAGTTCGAAGGCCGCGTGCTGCTCGTCGAAGGCTACGACCTGCACCTTGCGCGCCGGCTGGTGGCCGGTGTCGATGTCTGGCTCAACAACCCGGTGTATCCGCTGGAGGCCTCCGGCACCTCGGGCATGAAGGCGGCGATCAACGGCGCCATCAATCTCTCGGTGCTCGACGGCTGGTGGGGCGAAGGCTACGACGGCACCAACGGCTGGGCGATCAAGCCGGCCGCCGAGGGGCTCGACCCCGCCGCGCGCGACCGCGAGGAGGCGCGCACGCTTTACGAACTGCTGCAGGACAGCGTGCTGCCGCTGTACTACCGCAGCACCTCGCTGGGCTATTCGCCGGACTGGGTGCGCATGGCAAAGAACTCCATCGCCACGATCCTGCCGCGCTTCAACATGCAGCGCATGCTCACCGACTACGCCGAAAAGCTCTATGCCCCGGCCGCCGCGCAATGGCGCAAATTCGCCGCCGACGATTTCTCCGGCGCCCGCCACCTCGCGCTGTGGAAATCGCGTGTGCGCGACGCCTGGCGCGGCGTCGCCGTACGCCGCGTCGACGCTCCGGTGGCGCGGGCGCGCTACGGGCAGGCCTTGCGTTTCGAGCTGGCGGTCCGCCTCAATGGTCTGGCTCCCGATGACGTGACCGTCGAACTGGTATTCACGCGCCCCGGCGACACGACCAATGCCAAGGCCAAGCGCTACGCGCTGCGTGGCGTACAGCCGATCGAAGGCGGCGAGTTCCTCTTCGCGCGCGAACTCACGCCCGACCAATGCGGCAAGATGGAATACCGCGTCCGCGTCTATCCTTCCCACCCCCTGCTCACCCACCCCTTCGAAATGGGCATGACCTTATGGCTCTGAACGATTCCCCCGCCGGCGCCGCGTGGGCCGCGCTGCATGCGCATGCGGCGCGCATTCGCGGCCAGCACCTGCGTGACTGGTTCGCCGCCGATCCGCAACGTTTTTCCCGGCATTCGACGCTGCTGGACGATCATCCGGGCTGGTTGCTCGACTGGTCGAAGCAGCGTGTCGATGCCGACATCATGCAATCGCTGTTCGCGCTGTGGCGCGCCGCCGACGTGCCGGCGCAGATCGCCGCCATGCGCGCCGGCGCACCGATCAACCACACCGAGGGCCGCGCCGTGCTGCACATCGCGCTGCGCCACCGGGGCGCAACGCCAATCCACGCCGGCGGCGCCGACGTGATGCCCGGCGTGCGCGGCGTGCTCGGGCAGATGCGCGACTTCTGCGCCGCCGTGCATGGCGGACAGTGGCGGGGCGCCACCGGCGAGCCGATCCGCAGCATCGTCAATCTGGGCATCGGCGGCTCCGACCTGGGGCCCAAGATGGCCGTGCGCGCGCTCGGTCGTGCGCGCATTCCAGGGCTCGCGGTGCATTTCGTTTCCAATCTCGACGGCGCCGACCTGGCCACCACCTTGGCCGCCTGCCGGCCCGAATCGACGCTGTTCGTCATCGCCAGCAAGACCTTCACCACGCAGGAGACGATGCAGAACGCCGCGTCGGCCCGCGCTTGGCTCACGGGGGCGCTGGGCGAGGCGGCAGTGGCGAAGCACTTCGTCGCCGTGTCCACCAACCTGCCCGCCGTCGCCGCGTTCGGCATCGACACCGCCAACACGTTCGCGTTCTGGGACTGGGTCGGCGGCCGCTTTTCGATCTGGTCGGCGATCGGCCTGCCCTTGGCGCTGGCCGTCGGCTACGACACGTTTGCGCAGTTCCTCGCCGGCGGCCACGACATGGACCGGCATTTCTTCGACGCACCAGTGGAGCGCAACCTGCCAGCGCTGCTGGCCTTGCTGGAAGTGTGGAACACCGACATGCTCGGCGCCGAAACGCGCGCGCTGCTGCCCTACAGCCAGTCGCTGGAGCTGTTGCCGCGCTACCTGCAGCAACTCGAAATGGAATCCAATGGCAAACGCATCGACCGTGCCGGCCGGCCGCTGACGGTGCCGGCGGCACCGGTGCTGTGGGGCGAGCCGGGCACCAACGGTCAGCACGCGTTCTATCAGCTCATCCATCAGGGCGGACGGCTGATTCCGTGCGAGTTCGTCGGCATCATCGAACCCGATTTTGCGCTGCCCGGCCATCATGAGAAGCTGCTGGCGCACTGTTTCGCGCAAGGCGAAGCGCTGATGCGCGGCAAGACGCTCGGCGAAGCGCGCGCGGAACTTGAGTCGCCTGCCGCCCGCGCGGGAAGCGCCGTGCCACCACCACTGGAGTTTGACCTCGCCCCCTACAAGGAGTTCCCGGGCAACCAGCCCTCGACCACGTTGCTGCTGCCGCGCCTGGACGCCTTCACGCTCGGCCAGCTGATCGCGCTCTACGAGCACAAGGTGTTTGCGCTCGGCGCGCTGTGGAACGTCAATTCCTTCGACCAGTGGGGCGTCGAATACGGCAAGCAGCTTGCCAGCCGCCTGCTGCCGATCATCGAAGGCAAGGCCCCGGCGAACGATCTCGACAGTTCGACGGCCGGCCTCATCGCGGCGTGCCGGTCATGCCGCTGAGCGCGCCACGCGTCCTCTTCGTCACCTCCGAGGTGACGCCCTGGGTCAAGACCGGCGGGCTCGGTGATGTGTCGGCGGCCCTGCCGCAGGCCGTGCGCGCCGCTGGCTGCGACGTGCGCATGCTGGTGCCGGCCTATCCGGCGATGCGCGCGGCGCTGCCCGATCTGGTGCCGGTGGCTGCCCTGCCGCCCTTCGCCGGCCTGCCGGGACCGGCGACGCTGCATCTGGCGCAAGGACCGAACAGCCTGCCGTTCTACCTGATCGACTGCCCCGCGGCGTTCGAGCGTCCGGGCAACCCGTATCTGAATCCGGATGGCATCGACTGGGCGGACAATGCGCTGCGCTTCGGCCTGCTCTCGCATACGGCCGCGCTGCTCGCCGGCGACGCGACGCCGCTGGATTGGCGGCCCGCCGTGATCCATTGCAACGACTGGCAGGCGGCGCTGACCCCTGCCTATCTGCATTACGTGCCGCGCGGACGCGGCGCGAAGACGCTGGTGAACATCCACAATCTCGCCTATCAGGGCCGCTACGGCCAGGACATGCTGGCACCGCTGGGCCTGCCGCCGCACGCCTGGCAATTCAATGGCGTCGAGTCGTGGGGCGCACTGTCCTTCCTCAAGGCCGGCCTGCAACATGCCGATGCCATCACCACGGTGAGCCCCACCTACGCGCGCGAAATCCAGACCGCGGAGGGCGGCTGCGGCCTCGACGCCCTGCTGCGGCATCGCGCCGACGTGCTCACCGGCATCATCAACGGCATCGACACCACCGACTGGAACCCGGCCAACGACCGCCACCTGAGCGCGCCCTACCAGCCGTACGACCGCAGTCACCTTTCGCGCAAGGCGCACAACACCAAGGCACTGCGTGCCGATCTCGGGCTCGATGCGCGGCCCGACATGCCGCTCATCGGCATCATCAGCCGGCTGGTCGGACAGAAGGGCCTCGATCTGGTGCCGCCGCTGGCCGACGCTCTGGCGGCGCTGCCGGTACAACTGGCCGTGCTCGGCAGCGGCGACCATGACATCGAGGATGCCTTCCGCGCCATGGCGGCAAGCTACCCGGGGCAGTTCGCCGTGCGCATCGGCTTCGACGAGGCCCTTTCGCATCGCATCGAGGCCGGCAGCGACCTGTTCTTGATGCCCTCGCGCTTCGAGCCTTGCGGCCTCAACCAGATGTACAGCCTGCATTACGCGACGCCACCGATCGTGCGCGCCACCGGCGGGCTGGCCGACACGGTGATCGATGCCGACGATGTCGTCCACGGCGACGGCTTCATCTTCCAGGAGCCCACCGCGCCGGCGCTGCTAGACGCGATACGCCGTGCGGTCGCGCTCTGGCACGACAAGCCGCGTTTCACGGCGCTGATGAAACGCGGTGCCGCAGCCGACTTTTCATGGCGCAAGCCGGCCGCGGCCTACGTCGATGTCTATCGCCGGCTAGCCCGG